>NZ_JAWLHP010000017.1:22969-24156 GCF_041690275.1 Thioalkalivibrio sp. | reverse complement strand
CTGTCCCCGTCCTTCCTGATGACCGAACCCAGGCGACCCAGCCCTCCGGCGGATCTTCTCCTGATCTTCCGTCCTCTGCGTTCCCGCGAGCAGGCGCTCCGGCTGGCGCGCGCCGCGGGCTGGCTGCTGATGCTGTCCGGCGTGACCGTGGTGCTGCTCGGATTCCTGATGAACCACCTGCCGACGATGATCGAGGGGACGCTGGTGGCCCTGCTGGCACTGTTCGCGGGCTGGGCCCGAAGCCGTCTTGCGGCCACGCTGCTGACGCTGCTCCTCAGCCTCGGACTGGCGGGCGGATTGGCGGGCGGCATTGCCAACGGCACGATCGCCTTTCTCGTGCTCGCGTTCGTGGTCTCGCTGCGCCTGCTTGAGGCCGGCTTCCGTTTTCGAGCAACGGCGGACACGGGGTTGCCCTCTTGATGACGGTACAGCGGTCCCGGATGCGGGAGCCGGTTGACGTCACAAGGAGTTAATATCTCAGCGTTACCGTTGGAGACCTAGCTGCGAGTACAAGAGTGAGGGTGATGGAATCCCGCGAACAGGTCAGCCGGGCCTACAGTGCATTCGCGCCCGCGTACGATGCCTTCTTTGGAGCCGTGCTCGAGCCAGGCCGGCGCGCTGCGATTAGGGAGATGAATCTGCAACCGGGCGCGAGGGTCCTCGAGGTTGGAATCGGCACCGGACTCGCGCTGTCCGCCTATCCGCGGGGTGTGCGGATCACGGGCGTGGACCTCTCATTGGAAATGCTCGAGCGCGCCCGCAGGCGGGCGGGGGGTATGGAGCTCGCCAGGGTGGTCGACCTCAAGGTGATGGACGCCCGGGCGCTCGATTATCCAAATGCCAGCTTCGATGCCGTGGTGGCGATGTACGTGGTGTCGGTCACGCCGGAGCCCGAGCGCGTGATCGCGGAAATGCGCCGGGTTTGCAGACCCGGTGGTCAGTTGGTAATCGTGAACCACTTTCGCACCACATCAAGGACGGTGCGTATCACCGAGAAGCTCCTCCGGCCACTGCACCGGATGGTGAACTACAGCGCGGAGCTCGATTACGACGCGTTCGTGCAGAAAACCGGACTTGAGGTGATCCGCTGCTCGCGCGCGAATATCCTTGGGTACTCGACCGTAGTTCACTGCAGGGCGAGGAGCGCCACGCCGCAGCGCTCGGTGTCCGGCTCCCTCAATGAACGC
>NZ_JAWLHP010000017.1:0-22869 GCF_041690275.1 Thioalkalivibrio sp. | reverse complement strand
CGGCTCCCTCAATGAACGCCTTGATTCCTGCACCTCGCCTGGCTGCTGGGGGGGGCCGGGGTCAAAGCTTCCAGAGTCTCTGGAAGCGGATGTGGTAGCAGTGGCGGCACGGGCGGAGATCGCCGCTATCCGATATCCGACATCCCCTGCCGCGCCGGTCTGACTCAGGGTGTCGGTGGTGTCTTCGGAGAACGCGGCTTCCGGGCGCGGGTTCCCGCCGCCTTGGCCGGCGCTCCGGTCTGACCTTCCTTCTTCGCCCTTGGTGCAGCACGGCGGGTTCTGGTCCTGGCCGCTGGTTCCTCGGTGGTGGGGCCGGGTTCGCTGGCGCTTCCGGCTGCGGTGCTGTCCTTCGGGTCCTCGGGAGATGACTTGGACTTATCGTCGAGGCGCCGGGGGGCCTCTTCCGTGCGCTGCTCGCGGCCTGCCAGCCATTGCCGGACTAGGCCGTAGGTTGCCTCGGCGCCACTTTCTGCCGCGACTGCGCCCGACTCGATTGCATGGCGGCCGCGGGCGATCAGCCCTTCCTGCGCCGCCAATCGTTCATCGATCTCGCGCTCGGCTTCCACCCAGTCCTCTTCCGGGGAGCCGCCGACGAAACCGCGCTGTTCGGCCCGAAGGTAGGCCGCTTCGCGGATGAGGCGTTCCCGTTCTTCGGGGCTGGGGCGGCCATCAAACAGGCTCTGATGGACTGAATCCGTCAATCCCTTGATCTTGACTTGACCGGAGCGCACTTCGGCCAGAAAGCGGTTCACCAGGGGAAGGGCCTTGTCGCCCAGACGTTCCGCCGAGAACTCCGCCATGTCCCGGACGCCACGCCCGGCAGAGATGATCTGCTCAAGGCTGGCCTTCAGGAACGGCCGGACGCTCTCGTAGCTCACCGGTTGGTCCTTGTCCTGTTTCGACCCGCTGTCATCCTTCATGCCTTCATCCCTCACGTTTGATTCGATGGGTCTTTGGCCACTCATACCATAGGAATCTAGCACGCGATGGGTGAAGGTTTCGTGAAATCATGATCTGCAAGGCCCTGGCCGTCGGCTTCACCCGTGGAGGAACACGATGTATCCGTTCAGTCCCGCGATCCCCAGCAGTATGAGGCTCGGCCAGCCGATGGTGCGGAACAGCCGTTTCTGGGGGCGATAGAAGAGGGCGGCGATGACCACGCCGGTCATCATCAGCACTGCAAAGGCGGTGGCCGCGTGCGCGAGTGAGGCCGCGGCCAGCAGAGATCCGGGCAGATAGAAGAGGTCGTCGACGGCCAGCACCAGCAGATTGAACAGGTTGCTGCCGAGAAGGTTCCCGATGGCCATGTCCACCGCACCAATGCGCAGTGCCGAGATCGTCACCACGAGTTCCGGCACGGTCGTGACGAAGGCGATGAACAGCGTACCCACGAAGCCCTGGGACCAGCCCATCTGCCGCGCGATGCCTTCGCCGACAAACGGCAGCCACAACGCCGCGCCTACAACGACCATTGCGGCAACGAAATACCGCAGAAGGGCCGCGCGGAGCGTCATCCCCGGGTACTGGTCCGGTTCCGCCTCGGTGAATTCCTCGACATGTGTCGCCTCGTACCGATACACGGCCCGGATCGCGACTGCATAGCCGAGCAGCAACAACGGTGAGTAGAAGGCGATGTGCCCCAGGACCCACCCGGAAGCGACGTCGCCGGTCAGCAGGCCGAAGCCGGTCAGGCCAAGAAGCACCACGCCGAAGCCGGCCGCGAGGATGTGGCTGCGGCTCGCGCCGCGGTAGATGGATTCCCGCCGGTGCAGCAGGTCAAGCAGCGCAAGAACGGAGAGATTCAATACACAGGCGCCCAGGACGTTGCCTACCGCGATGTCCGGGAGGTTCGCGAGCGTGACGGCGCTGATGCCGCTGGCCAGTTCCGGCAGCGAGGTCACCGTCGCGATCAGCACCAGGCCGATCCAGGTACCGCCGATTCCGGTCTTGTCCGCGATCGCATCTCCGTAGCGGGTGAGTTGCACGCCCGCGATCCCGATCAGCGCGATGCAGGCAGCGAACTGCACCCAGACGGTCCATCCGCTCATCCGTCACCCCGCCTGCCTCGATGCCCGCAAAGAAAATCTCTCGGCTCCCGTTCCAAGGTGGCAAGCACAGCGACATTTGTGCCCATACTAATGAAGGCTCACAGATTTACGGGACGGTCGAGCCTGGCGATCCAGCTCCTCCATGGCGATGTTTGAGCATAGGGCAACGGATTCATCGGCGCTATCGCGGGCCCATCCGCTGAAGATCGGCTCAGCGGTGCCCGGACGTATACGCGTGGCAGTGGACGGTCTGCATCGCCGGCCTGATCGTTGCCGGCAACTGCGCGAGGCGTTGCGCGCCGACGACCGGGTGACGGAGGTCAGTGCCAATCCCCGCACCGGAACGGTGCTGCTGCGGTTCCCGCGCGACCAATCGATCGACTACATGCTCGACTGGATTGGCGCCTGCGCCGAGCGCTTGTTGCCTGCGCCGCGTAATGAAGCGCACGGCCGGAATCGGTGGGTGGCCGGCTCGGCTCAACATGCGGACACCCGTGCCGGCGGGACGCACGAGGTGCCGCCGTCGATTGCATGGCACGTTCACGAACCCCGGTCGGTGTTCCGGCACCTGCAGTCACGTCCCAGCGGCCTGAAACGCGAAGAGGCGCACGAACGCCGCACGCGCTACGGGCCGAACCGGCTGCCTGATCCGAAGGGTCACTCTGGCCTGGCAATGCTGGCCGGACAGGTCTTCAATCTACCGGTAGGGCTGCTGGGCCTCTCCGCGGCGGTGTCGGTCGCGACAGGGGGTGTCGTGGATGCCTTCGTGATCGGCGGTGTGGTGTTGACCAATACCACGATCGGCTTTTTCACCGAACGGCAGGCCGAGCGCGTGATCGCTTCGCTGGGCAGCTATGCGCCCGGGGACGCAACGGTGATTCGCGCCGCCCACTCGCAGCAGGTTGCGGTGGAGGACATCGTGCCCGGCGATGTCGTGCATCTGCGTCCCGGAAGTCACGTTCCGGTGGACCTGCGCCTGTTCAAGGCGCGGCATCTGAGCATCGACGAGTCGGCCCTGACCGGGGAGAGCGTGCCGGTTGCGAAACACGCCCGGGTCCTGGCGCGGGAGGATATCCCGCTTGCCGAGCGGCACAACATGGCCTACATGGGCACGCTGGTGACCGGCGGTGATGCCCGCGCCGTCGCCGTGGGTACCGGTCTGCAGACCGAACTGGGCCGCATCCAGTCGATGGTCACCGCGACCGAATCCCCCGAGACCCCCATGCAGCGGCAACTGGGAATGCTGGGAACTCAGCTGGCACTGCTCTCCGGAGCGGTCTGCGTCGGTGTGTTTGCAGTCGGTCTGCTGCGCGGACAAGCGCTGATCCCGATGCTGAAATCGGCCGTATCGCTGGCGGTGGCGGCGGTGCCCGAGGGTCTGCCCGCCGTGGCGACTACGACGCTGGCGCTGGGCATCAACAACATGCGCCGCCACCGTGTCGCGGTGCGTCACCTCGACGCGGTGGAGACCCTCGGTGCGTTGCAGGTGCTTTGTCTGGACAAGACCGGCACCCTCACAGAAAACCGGATGACCGCGGTCAGCGCCCATGTTGCAGGTCAGCGACTGAGCGTGGGGGGGTCGCCTCGGGAGGGCGAGGCGGCGGTGATCGATTTCACCGAGCAGCCGGACCTGCGACGCCTTCTCGAGATCGCCACCCTGTGCAGCGAAACGGAGGTGCAGGGCGAGGGAGAGGAGCCATGGCTCGAAGGTTCACCCACCGAGAGTGCGCTGGTGCGCCTCGCACTGAAGGCTGGAATCGATGTGCCGGGTCTCCACCGGCGGCACCCGCGCCTGTCCCTGCGGCACCGGGCGGAGGGGCGCCCCTACGTGTACAGCGTGCACCGGCGTGAACGCGGTTTCCTGATCGCGATCAAGGGGAGCCCGGCAGAGGTCGTCGCACGATGCAACCGGCTGCATGGAAGCGACGGCATCGCGACGGTCGACGATCACATGCGCCAGCGCCTGCTGCGCGAGAATGAATGGATGGCAGGCAACGCGCTGCGGGTGCTGGGGGTTGCCTACGCCGAAGTTCACGGCTCCGAGGAGCCACGGCCCGAGGATCTGGTCTGGGCTGGAATGATCGGCATGGTCGATCCGTTGCGTTCAGGAATGCCTGAACTGATGCGCCGTTATCACGAGGCCGGGATCGAGACCGTGATGATCACCGGGGATCAGGGCGCAACCGCCGCCGCGATCGGGCACGAGCTGGGCCTGAGCAACGGCAAGCCGCTCAACATTCTCGAGGCGTCCCGGCTGGAGAATATGGACCCGCGATTGCTGGCCGGCCTGGTCAAAAACACTCACGTCTTCGCGCGAGTCAGTCCCGCTCACAAGCTGCAGATCGTGCAGGCCCTGCAGGCAGGTGGCCGGGTCGTGGCGATGACCGGAGACGGCATCAATGATGGTCCGGCGCTGAAGGCCGCGGATGTCGGTGTCGCGATGGGCTGCTCTGGCACGGACGTGGCGAGGTCCATCGCCGATGTGGTGCTCGAGGACGACAACCTGCACACGATGGGTGAGGCGATCGCCCAGGGGCGCAGCATCTACGACAACATCCGCAAGACGATCCATTTCCTGCTCGCGACGAACTTCACCGAGATCGAGGTGATGCTGGCCGGGCTCGCGCTGGGAAAGGGAGCCCCGCTGAATCCGATGCAGCTTCTGTGGATCAACCTGATCAGCGACATCTTTCCCGGTCTCGCACTGTCGATGGAGCCGCCTGAGCGGGACGTGTTGAAGCGCTCGCCTCGGGCGCGCGACGAGAGCATCATCCGCCGGCAGGACCTGATTCAAATGGGGATCGAGTCCGGCGTCATAAGTGCCGGCACGATGGCCAGCTATGCCTACGCACTCGGCCGTTACGGGCAGGGGCCGCGCGCCAGCACCCAGGCGTTCACCACCCTGACGGTTGCGCAGCTGCTGCATGCGATCGTATGTCGCTCCCGGAGCCGGGGAGTGTTCAACCCGAGGTCGCGTCCGGGGAACCCGCGCCTCCAGGCCGCACTGGGCGTCTCGCTGGCGGCACAGCTTGCGGCCGGACTGATTCCGGGTATCCGCAAGCTCCTCGGTACCACGCCCCTTGGACCGGCGGATCTGGCGGTTGCCGCAGCCGGGGCGCTGCTACCCCTGGTGATCAACGAGGCTGCGAAGCTGCGCCGTGGGCGGAGGGCGGAGCCACTATCCGTCAACGACGAACCGGAGAACGGATGATGTCCAGAGCGTTTGTTTTTGCCTCCGAGTCGGTAACGCCGGGCCACCCGGACAAGCTTTGCGATCAGATCAGCGACGCGATCGTCGACCGGATGCTGGAGGAGGACCCCCTCTCGCGTGTGATCGCCGAATGCGCGATCGCCTCCAGCATTCTGTTCCTGTCGGTCCGGCATGCGAGCCAGGCCCGGTTCGATGCCGGTGATCTGGCACGCTCGGTGATCGCGGATCTCGGCTACACCAGCGCTGCGGGCTTCAACGCCCGCGACTGCACGATCATGACCAGCATTCAGGAGCTGTCGGGCCCCGCCTACCAGCGACTGGACGTCGATCAACTGGCCGACGATTCCGCTCTGGACTCCGTGCTCGCTTCGCACAACGTGACTGCATTCGGGTACGCCTGCGGCCAGACGCCGCAGCGCATGCCGGCTCCGGTCGCAACCGCGCACCGCCTGGCCCGGGGTCTCGACGGGCTTCGCAGCGAACCGGATTTCGACTTCCTGATGCCGGACGGCAAGGCCCAGGTCGCCGTGACCTTCGAACAGCGGGTACCGACCCGCCTTCACAGCGTAACCCTGGTCGCAAGCCAGCGGTCGGAGGGAAGGCCCGATAGCCGGACGCTGGAGGCGATGCTCAGCGAGCGCCTGATTCGCCCGGTCCTCGCCAGCGGTGGCCTGGGGCTCGATCACGAAACCCGGATCTTCATCAATCCCGAGGGGCCGGTCGTTGGCGGGGGGCCCGCGCTCCACTCCGGCCTGACCGGGCGCAAGACGGCGATCGACGCGTATGGAGAGTACGCGCGCCACAGCGGCGCGGCTTTCTCGGGAAAGGACCCGTTGCGCATCGACCGGGTGGCGCCCTACGCGGCCCGCCACCTGGCCCGCAACGTGGTTGCGGCGGGACTCGCGTCGGAGTGTGAGGTGCAGCTGACCTACAGCATCGGTCTGCCGGGACCGGTGAGCGTTCAGGTGCACACCTACGGTACTGCGCTTATCCCCGAGGAGACGATCCGCGAGCGGCTGGAGGCGGCTGCCGACCTCCGGCTGGCGGCGATCCTGCGCCGTTTCGGACTGCAGCACATCGTGAAACAAAACGGAGGGTGCCTCTTTCGGAGACTCGCAGTGTACGGACAGGTCGGCCGGGACGATCTGGACCTCCCGTGGGAGCGCGAAGACCTCGTGGAAGTCCTGCGAAGAGCGGTCTCCTAGTGGGCCATGCGGAAAGTTCGGTGACTATGGAGCACAGCCAGAAGGGCCGGAGCAAGGAGGGCAAGGGCAGGAATAGTGGGCCTATTTCAAACTGGCCCAACGCAGCGCCGGCGCTTCTGGCGAAGCGATCTGGTACCGAACTTTCCGCATGGCCCACTAGTCGCCGTGTGCGCGTGTTCGCTTCACGCGTGTCAGGTCGAGCGCGTACCAGATCAGCGAGGTCGCGGGCGCCATCACCTGGCCCCGGGCGATCTGCGCAAGCGCCAGGCCCACCAGCACCAGAAAGATCACCGAGGATAGGGAGCTGCCACCCTTGGTCTCCCTGGCGATCACTTCATCGAGCTTGCCGAGCCCGCTCGCGGCACGGCTGAAGGCGCTGGGCGGCGCATACTGCTCTTCGGTGAGGTTGACCACCGAAGCCACGCGATCGAGCACGGCCTGCTGGGTGTCCCGCCGATGCAGGATCAGGACTCCACCTGTGTCCGGGTTCGCCCGTACCGCCTCGATGTCCTCGAGCGGGCTGATCCGCGCCACCATATCGTGGAAGAACGGGATCTCACCGCGCATCCCGGGAACCCGCAGGCGCAGCCGTCCGGGTGCCTGGTGGACCAGGTAGGCCGTGTCGTTCATGCCGATGTGCCGGTGTCCGGCGGGGTCTCTGGAGTGGCCGACGGCTCCGTGGCCGCCTCCGTTGGCGGCGTGTCCGGGGCCGCACGCTCGGACTCGATCTCGGCCTCGGCCTCGGCCAGCAAGTCTTCCGCCAGTTCGCCGAACTCGGCCGCCGTCTCCATTCCCTTTTCGTAGGCCAGCAGGCCCGCCTTCACCGCGGCCCGGGCCGCCGGGCGGGCGAATCCGCTGAAGGCCGCCAGCAGCAGCGGCGCGGTGAAGGCCAGGCCGACGCCAATCATGACCCCCTTCGCGGTATCACCTTTCAACACAGCCATTGCAACTACCTCCCGTCGTTATGCCTTGCCGCCGCGAGCCCAGCTCTCAATGCTGCTGAAATCGCGGTTCGGAAAATTCCGTCGGAGTGCGGCCAGCAGCGCGGTCACGGAGTCGGGTGCCCCGATGCGCTTCCGGTCGTAACGCAGTGTGACCGTGCCGGAATCGGCATCGACTTTGATCTGCTTGACGCCGTCGATTGGCGCGATATCCGATTTCAGGCTTTCGGCCAATCCCGGCTTGCCGATCAGGTCGTCGATCCGCAATGTGACGCGACCGGGCAGGATCCATTTTACCTTCACGCCTTCAAGTTGGAACATCGCCGAACCTCGTGACTCTTGTCACGTTCCTGTCACTTCGTGCCGTCCATAATTCCACCAGCACCCCTTTAAGCATAGGCGTTATCCGGCGCTTTCTGCGCATCCCGAACCGCGATGAGAATACCGGGCGAGTTCCACCCAGCGAAGGCTGTTCGCACGTGTCCCTCGGCGCCGATTTGCCGATGGAAATCGGGTTGCGCGACGAGATTCCGACTTGCCCGCTGGTGCCTGTGCTACTCTGGAGGCACAGATCTGAGGCCTCCGGGGAACGTGCAAATGGCATCGCGTCAGTTCCTCCGCCAGGACCTTCATCATGACTGAGTCCGTTCATATTCCCGCGCCCCGACAACTCGTTCCCGGCATCAGCGAAAAAGACTACCTGGCACTGCTCTGGGCCCACCAGGAACTCGAACACCCCAGTCTCGCGGCCCGTCTGACCAGCGTGATCGGCACCCCGGTGGAAGTGGGGTTCAAGCTGCTGCCCGTGTCCTGGTACCACCAGGTACAGCGCGGCGTCGACAGGGGGTTGCGCAGAGCGCTGAATGCGGCGATCACGACCCTGCATCCCGAGCGCGACCGGCATGGCCATGTGACCCGACACCGTATGCTGGCGGCAACCACCGGAGCGGCGGGAGGCTTCTTCGGTCTGCCCGGCCTGCTGCTGGAGTTGCCGGTCACCACGACGGTGATGCTTCGCGCGATCGCTTCGGTGGCGCGATCGGAGGGCGAGGACCTGTCCAGCATGGAGACTCGGCTCGCGTGCATCCAGGTCTTTGCGCTCGGCGCGCGCACCGAAGACGACGACGCGGCCGACACCGGGTACTACGGCATACGCCTGGCCCTCAGTCTGTCCGTGTCGAGCGCACTGCACCACGTTACCGCTCATGGGCTGCGGGCTGAGGGTGCCCCGGTGCTCGCGCGTCTTCTGGGTCTGATTGCCAGCCGGTTCGGGATTGCGGTGTCGAACAAGGCGGCGGCGCAGGTCATTCCGGTGATCGGGGCTGCGGGCGGGGCGGCGATCAACCTGGTCTTCATGCAGCACTTCACCGACGCCGCGCGGGCCCACTTTCTCATTCGTCGCCTCGAGCGGCACTACGGGGAAGCGGCGATCGAGGCCGCCTATCAGCGGCTGGATCAGGATCGGCCAGGATTCGCCCCGGATGCCAACAGAGGCACCTCCGGGAATACACGCGGATGAACACCCTCTGCGGAAGGGGCAGCGTTTGGAGACGCTGCTCGGATCTCCACTGCCAGCGGTATTGCAAACGAAGGTATTTAGAGGCTGCGCAACGACCGTTACGCAGCCTCAGCCGCTGATAAGCCGCCGGCTACGGCGGCGCCCGCGTCAGAGTCCATCGGCAGGCTTCGAGTGAGCTGCGTGCTCGTGCGTCTCGAAGGCTTGCCGGGCCGCCACCGCGCCGTCACGGATTCCCTGGCCAACCGTGTTGTTGCCTGGGACAAAACGGCTCACCACCAGCGTGCCAAACACCACACCATAGGTCCCGAAGTAGAAGCCGTTGTAAACGCCCTTCTGCGCCATGGCGCCGATTGCAGGAAGGACTTCGGCAGCTGCCCTGCGCGCGTCGCTGGCGCCGTCACGGATGGCTGCAGGCAAGCCAGAGACGGCTTCCGCGCTCGCTTCGACAGCGTCTCCAACGGCGTCGGCAGCACCCTCAAGCACTGTGCTGGAGTCCTTGAGCTCCTCTTCGGTCTCGACCGCCTTGGTGGCGGCTTCCGCGCTGTTTTCGCCGATCTTTCTGGGCATGATCACATACTCCACGGCGACCTCGTCCAACCACTCGCACCACACCCTCTTGTCGCCATAGAGGCGGGCACACCTCTTTTATACTCCAACCCGATGGCCACACGCTACCGTCAAAAAAATCTATAACAATATCAAAGCAAAATTGCATTTTCGTGAAGTCGAGCCTCCCGCGCGCACGGATGCCTTCGCCAGTCACGGAACATTCATCATGCTGAAACCCGGTGAGAGGAGACTTTCTGGAACCCGGCAGGCTTGGCGGAGTTGTACGCGAAAATCCGCAAAGTGTGCCGGGACCGCCGCCCACCCTTGGACCCGCCTCGCGGGAGGGGGAAACATGACCGTCAGTGACGAGGACTGTATCCGGGTACGCACAGAGGTCTGGCTGAGGATCGGTGAGAACCCCCCGATCAAGGTGCAGACGCGCAAGCTCTGTCGTGACGGCGTGTTTCTGGAATACACAGGGCCCTTGGCCGGGCGATCTGTGGGGGTGCTCTTTCCCGATGGCGCGGAACCGGCCCTCGCGGAGAACAGCCACATTTCGGGCACCGTGACCTGGCGCTGGCCGGATGGTGTCTGGATCGGTTTCGACCACAGCCTCCGCTCGGTTTCCGAGTTGCTGATGCGAAACAGTCTGGCAAAGCCGTCGGCAAGGGATGACATCCGCTCTGTTGGCCTCGGGGTGTCTCCCGACCACCTCTGACTGCGCCTCGTCCTGGCCGCGGGTGCTGGCGACCGTGTGTTCGCGGGCGTCCGACCCGAGAATCGGTTCATGGGCGCTGAATACCGTGACGGCCGGCGTCGTTGCCATGTCATTTATTCGTCCGGGGAGCTTCACGATTCCAACACGGCGGTGTCATGCGGGGACGCTAGCCTTGACGGCGATTGCTTTCCGGAATGGGTGCGATGCGACGTATTCCGCGCAGGGAGTTCCTTCATGTCTCGGCCATGAGCCTGGACACGGTGGCCGTATCGAAGGCGCGCAGCGGGTGCTTGTCTTCGAGTGACGCTGCTCCCGTCGTTCGCTTCGAGCAAGGGGTCGTAAGCGGTGACCCGCTGCAGGACTGTTCTGGAAACCCTTTTACACCCCCAGGAGAAAAATGATGCATCGTAGGGCTCTTCACGCCGCTATTGCTACGGCTCTCGCAGTAGGTCTGCTCGCAGGCTGCGATAGCAGTTCCACAGGCACGACCGATGAACCGTTTCAACTCCAGTTGCTGCACTTCGCAGACGTGGACGGCGGCGGCACTGCCGCAATGTTCAACGTCGACGAGTTTTCGGCCCTGGTGGATCATTTCCGCTCCGAGGCCCCCGATCGCACGCTCCTGCTGAGCTCCGGCGACAACTACATTCCCGGACCGATCTTCGAGGCCAGCGATGATGACCGCATGGCTGCGGTGATTGGTGAGCCGGGGCAGGGCCGCGGCGAGATCGCGATCCAGAATCGGATGGGCGTGCAGGTGACGTCCGTCGGCAACCATGACCTGGATACCGGACCGTCGGGCTTTGCCGGCATCATCCAACCTGATGGAGATTACCCCGGCGCCCTCTGGCCCTTCATCTCGGTGAACATCGACTTCACGGCCGCCTCGGATACCGCGCCGTTGCTGCAGGCGCCGCGCCAGGAGGCCAGCAGTCTGCCGCCCGGTTCCCTTGCGCGAAGCGTCGTGATCACGGTGGACGGCGAGCCCATCGGTGTCGTCGGTGCGGTGACCCCGACACTGCCGTCCATCACCTCGGTGGGGGACCTGACCCTGGCACCCAGCCCATTCCAGGAGGATGCAGCGGGCTTCGATGCGCTTGCCGAAGTGATTCAGGAAGAAGTGGATGCGCTTACGGCGGAAGGCATCAACAAGATCATCCTCGCCGCGCATATGCAGCGGATCAACGTGGAAAGTGAACTGGCTCCGCGCCTGAGCGACGTGGACATCATCGTTGCCGGGGGATCCAACACCCTCCTGGCCGACAGCAATGACCTTCTCCGTGACGGAGACAGCGCCGCAGGTGACTACCCGGAGGTCTTTGAGAGTGCGGCCGGTGAGCCGGTTCTTCTGGTCAATACGGCGGGCGACTACAACTACCTGGGCCGCCTCGTGGTCGAGTTTGATCCGGACGGGGTCATCCTGACCGATGCGCTGGATCCTGCGGAGAACGGTGCCTGGGCCGCCATCCCGGCGGTCGTGGAGCAACTCAAGGCCGAGCCGATCCCGGAGGTCGTGGAGGTTGCCGAAGTGATCCGGGAGATCCTTGGTGAGCTCGACGGCGACGCGTTTGGCACCACCTCGGTCTTCCTCGAGGGTCGCCGCTCCGAGGTGCGCAGTCGCGAGACCAATCTGGGCAACCTGACCGCGGATGCGAATCTGTGGTACGCGCGACTCCTGGATACCGACAACCCGCCGTTGGTCTCGGTAAAGAATGGTGGTGGCATTCGGGCGCCGATCGGCATCGTCAGCGTGCCGCCGGGGGAAGAGGACGAGGTGGTGCTTCTGCCCCCGGCTGCGAATGACTTCGGCAAGCCCGAGGGCGGCATCTCGCAACTCGACATCCAGACCTCTTTGGCCTTCAACAACGGCCTTGCCCTTGTGGACATGACCGCGGGGGAGTTGCGCGATCTGCTGGAGGAGCTGGTCAAGGGTAACTTCGGGCATACCGCTGGTCTGCGTGTCGAGTTCGACCGCGACTTCGACGAACGAACCGATGGTGACACCAATCAGGGCCTTGGCACCGATGGGGAGCAGGTTCGGGAAATGGAGGTCTGCCTTGCCGACTGGAACGCCGGGGCCTGCGGCGGCGGATGGGAGACCGTCGTCACGGGTGGCGTGACACAGGCGACCGGGAACAGTTACCGCGTCGTCGCGCTCGACTTCCTGTCGGCCTGTGCGGCGCCTGAGGGCAGTGAGTTCGCGACGGAGAACTGCGGCAGCGGCTGGCCGTTCAATGGGCTGGTGGACGCCGATTTCGCCTCGCTTCTTGAGGCACGGTTTGACGAAAACGACCCCGGCCTGGCGGATTTCTCGCCGACCGGAGGCGAACAGGATGCCCTCGCTGAATACCTGCAGGCGTTTCATCCGGACGACGCCACTGCCTACGACGTGCCGCCGGACGTCAACGAACGGCTGATACCCGTCGGCGACTGAACAGGCGTTGCACAGTGAAGGAACCCCGCAGGTCACGCGTACCTGCGGGGTCTTTTATCCGCAAGCCACCCTGTGGATGTCGCGGGCCGGTTCCTACCGCCAATCCGTCATTGAGTCACCAACCTGTCACGAAGTCCCGTTACCTTTCGGAACTGGCGCGCGAGCCGCCACTTTGCCCATCCAACTCTAGACTGGAGAATCTGAACCATGAATCGCATTTCATTCGCGCTGATCGCCATGCTGGTTGGCGGCGCTGTGCTCAGCGGTTGCCAGAGCGCAATGAAGGAAACGTCGGGTTCCGCTCAGCCCACAGCGGCGGCGGCGGGGCCGTATGACAAGCCCGGATTCGAAGTCGAGGTGGACGATGGTCGCCTCTGGGTGCTGAAGCCCGGGGAGGAAAAGAGCGGCAAGCACGTGACCCTTATCGGCGCCGGCCCTCACGGCATGACCGTGCGGGCGCTCGAGCGCGACACCGCGTTCGAGTACATCGCGGCCAAGCCCGGTTTCGACGTGGAGGTGGAGGAAGGCCGGCTCTGGGTGCTGAAGCCGGGACAGGAAAAGAGTGGTAAGCACGTGACGCTAATCGGCGCCGGTCCTCAGGGGATGACCCTGCGCGCGCTCGATCAGGGCACTGCGCTCGAGTATCTGGCTGCGAAGTCCGGGTTTGACGTGGAACTGGAGGATGGTCGCGTCTGGGTCCTGAAACCCGGGCAGGAGAAGAGTGGCAAGCATGTGACGCTGATTGGGGCGGGTCCGCAGAACAGGACGCTGCGTGCCCTGGACATGGATACCGCGCTGGAATATCTGGCGGCAAAGCCGGGGTTCGATGTGCAGGCTGAGGACGGCCGTCTCTGGGTATTGAAGCCTGGACAGCAGAAGAGCGGCAAGCACGTCGCGAAGATCGGCGCGGGTCCGCGGAATGCGACGCTGCGCGGCGTCGATACCGAGACGCTCGAGACCTATCTCGCCTACCGGCCATGAGGTAAGTGACTGGCCCGGGCACGCGCTCGGGCCAGTCCGGTCTCTTTCATCAGCGCTGGACGATTGCCTTCACGCTCGGGATCGCGATCTTGCGGGATCGGGTGCCGCCTTATCGCAAAGGTCCGGGGGTTGGCGAACGCGATGCTGACCATGGCGCCATGGATCCACCGTTGTTCGCGCGCGAACGGGGCGGTCCGAAGTCCTTCGTAAGAACCACAGTCCCTGGCATGGGGTCAGCGTAACGTGGTCGTTGTGGCCGCCGCGGCATACAACCAGGCAAGTTCAGGTGGCAGACGTCCCGTGTCACGTCCGGCGCCCGTTCGACCACTATCGCTGGCATCCAGCCGCGCGTGGTCGGACCAGTGCACCAGGTGCAGATAGCCGCCATGGTCCTCGATCAGGGCGGTGCAGTGCTCCACCCAGTCTCCGGTGTTGCAATAGAGGATGCCGTGCCGCGGGCTGATCGCGGCCTTGTGGATATGGCCGCCGATATACCCGTCGTAGCCGCCCTCGCGGGCCGCGCGGGTGGCGGCCGCCTCGAAGCGGCCGATGTAGTCGCGCACCCGCCCCACCCGGGTCTTCGCCCAGGTGGACAGAGACCAGTAGGGCCGCTGCATCCGCCTTCGAAGCCGGTCGACCCAGTAGCTGATCTGCAGCAGGAACTGATAGCTGAGGTCTCCGATGTGGTGCTGGAATCGACTGTGACGGACTTCATCGTCGAATTCATCGCCATGGCTCACGAGAAAGCGCCGCCCGTCCGCGGTCTCGTGTTCCATATTCCGAAGGATGCGAACGCCCCGGATCTCCGAGCCGATCAGGCGGCGCATGTGTTCATCGTGGTTGCCGGGTATGTAGATGACCTCGGTACCGTTCTCGGCAAGGGCGAACACATGCTCGAGGATCGCGGACTGCTCCCGGGTCCACACCACGCGGCGGCGCATCGCCCACAGGTCGAAGACATCGCCGACCAGTACGAGCCGGTCGCAGTCGAGGCGCTTCAGGAAATCGAGCAGGTAGGCGGCACGGCAGTCGCGGGTACCCAGGTGGACGTCGGATACGAAGGCGGTTCGGCAGTCGAAGGAAGACATGGCTTGACTCCGGCATTCAACATGCGGCCAGCCTGCTCTTCATCCGTTACGTATCCATGGCATCGGGTTGAAGGTTTTCTGACGATTTTTTCTAAGAAAGGCGTTCCAAGACACTGATAAAAAGTGGATTGATGGCAGTCTAGGACAGATTTATAAATCTGTCCCCGTTCCCGCCCGCCGTTCCCGCCGTTTCTCCTACAGCAACACCAGCAGCCAGATTGCCCCGGCGTTGATGAACGAGAGCAGCACCGCGGCGGAGCCCATGTCCTTCGCGCGCGCGGACAGCTTGTGCAGTTCGTCACCGAAGCGATCGATGGCCGCCTCGATCCCGGAGTTCAGCAGTTCCACGATCAGGATCAGGAACAGGCTGCCGATCAGCAGCGCGCGTTCGACGCCGACATCGGTGAGCCACAAGGCCGCGGGAATCAGCACCAGGCACAGCAGCAGTTCTTGCCGGAAGGCCTCCTCGTGCCGGAAGGTCGAACGCAGCCCACTCCAGGAATAGCCGAAGGCCTTGATGATGCGGGTGAGTCCGCGGTGATTGCTGTATGCCATCGTTGAGTCCGAAGCTGCGGGGTCAGGGACGATATTCGGTGCTGGGTGCTACATCGAGGCCGCCACCTGCTCGACCAGCTCCACCAGGCGGTTCGCATAGCCCCATTCGTTGTCGTACCAGGCGAGCACCTTCACCTGCGTGCCGTCGATCACCAGCGTCGATGGGGCGTCGACGATCGCCGAGCGCGGATCGGTCCGGTAATCGGCGGAGACCAGCGGGCGCTCCTCGTAACCCAGGATACCCGCCAGCGGTCCGGCCGCCGCCGCGGCCTTCAGCCGCCCGTTGACCTCGTCGGTGGTGGTCTCGCGGGCCGCCTCGAAGGTGAAATCGGTCAAGGATGCATTCATCAGCGGGACCCGGACCGCGTGGCCGTTCAGACGTCCGTTCAGCTCCGGAAAGATGTCGCCGATGGCCCGTGCGGAGCCGGTGGTGGTGGGAATCAGCGAGACACCGGCGGCTCGGGCGCGCCGCAGGTCGGCGTGTGGCCGGTCGACGGGCGACTGCGTGGCGGTCATGTCGTGGACCGTGAGGATCGAACCGTGGCGGATCCCGATGCCCGCGTGCAGCACGCTCACGATCGGGGCGAGGCAATTGGTGGTGCAGGAGGCGGCGGTGATCACCCGGTGACGGCGGGGTTCGTAGAGGTGATGATTCACGCCGACCACCACGTTCAGCGCGCCCGGGTCCTTGACCGGCGCGGCGACCACGACCTTGCGGACCCCCGCGTCGAAGTAGGGCGCCAGCGTCTCCAGGTTGCGGAAACGTCCGCTGGATTCGATCACCAGGTCGATGCCGTGCTCGCGCCAGGGTACGGCACCCGGCGCGTCGTGACTGACGTGCGCGATCCATTCTCCATCGATGCCGACTCGGTCTGACTCGCCGGACACCGCACGCGGCCAGCGTCCGTGCACTGAATCGAATTCCAGCAGATGCGCGGAAACGGTGCCGTCACCACCCTTCTCGTTGATCAACCCGAACTCGAGGTCTGCGCGGCCCCAGGCGGCCCGCAGTGCGAGACGCCCGATTCGCCCGAAACCGTTGATGCCCACGCGGATCGACATTATCGCCTCCTGTTCTCTCGATGAATGGGTGTTTTTCCCTGCGCAGGGGGGCAGCTCGCGGCCGGCCCAGGCAAGCCGCACGGGTCGGCCGCTGATGATGCCCCCGGCGCGTGATCGGCGAGAGGGCCCGTCTCCCGGAACGGGGACTCCGACGACCGTTGCGCAGTCTCACAGCAACCCATGACAGGGGCGTTACAGCCCGCGCCCGGAACGGCCGGCGACGCTACAGCAGGCTGCGGTAAAGATCGAGCATGCGCTCTGCGAGCAGGGGCGCCGACCAGCTCTTCACGTAGTCGCGTGCGTCATCCGCCATGGTTCGGCGGAACCCAGGATCCTGCAACAGCTGCAGGACCTTTGCCGAGAAGTCCTCCGGATCCTCCCGGGCAACCAGTGCGCCACGTCCCGGCGCCAGGATGTCCCGGGTGCCCATCTCGGCCAGCGCCACCACGGGGACGCCCAGCGCCATGGCCTCCAGGAGGACCAGGCCCTGCGTCTCCGTCCGCGAGGCGAAGACGAAGACGTCGCCCGCGCTGTAACAGTCGAGCAGCTCGCGCTCCCGGTTCAGGTAGCCGAGGAACAGCACGTTGGACTCCAGCCCGAGCTGCCGGGACAGTCCTTCGAGGTGCCTTCGCGCCGGCCCCTCCCCGACGATCATCAACAGCACCTCCGGGACCGCGACCCGCACCCGCTGCAGCACCCGCAACAGGAAATCGACGTTCTTCTCGTGGGCCACACGCCCGACATGGACCAGCACGGGGCGATCCGCCGCGATGCCCTGTGCGTGCCGGAAACGCGCGCCGTCCCCGCCGCGGAAGCGGTGCATGTCGAGGCCGGTGGGAATGACCCGGAGGGGCTTTTGCACGCCGTAGGCGAGCAGGGTGTCCCGCACGGGCGAGGAGGGCACCACCACCGCATCCACCTGATTGCACTGGCTTCGGGTGAAGCGTCGTGCCGCAGCGCGCAACCAGCGCGCCGGCAGCCAGGGCAGGTAGTGGTAGAGGTATTCCTCGAAATGCGTGTGATAGGTCTCCACCAGCGGTATGCCCAGCCCTCTGGCGATACGGATGCCGCTGTAATGGGCGACGAACGGGGTCTGGATGTGGACCAGATCGTAATTCCGGGACCTGAGCGTGGGCAGCATCCGCCGGATCGTCCGGCCCGACATCATCCGGTCCTCCGGATCGAAGAAGAGGTAACGCGAGGGTATGCGCTCGATCGCAGCCTCGCGCCCGGGCGGGCGGTGCGGGTACTCGGGTGCCAGCAGGTCGATCTCGTGACCGATGTCCGCGAGGTCACGGGCGAATGTCTGGATCGAGGTCGAGACGCCGTTGATCCTCGGAAAGTAGACATCCGAGAGCATCAGGATACGCATGGGCCTCCGTTGCGACGGCTGGCTCGCGGCCGGCTGTCAGACTCGCTGGCTTGGAAGGACAGCTCGGATGATACGCGGGAACGCTCCGGCGAAGGTCTTCGGTGCCCCGGACGCGACCGGGGCGAAGGGGTCGGTTGCATCGAGGGATGGGACTACGGTACCAGCATGGGTTCCCGCAGGAAATGACGGCGATATCGATCCGGCACGTCCCTGACATCCAGGAGAATGAAGACGTCGGCCACCCCGAAGTCCGGATCCCAGCAGGCCTCGCCGCAGATGCGCGCACCGAGCCGCAGGTACGCCTTCAGCAGGGGGGGCAGGGATGCCGGCGAAGCGGATGCCCTGGGCAGGGCCGGCACCGCGAAGCGCGGACGGACGCGATACTCCGGCAGCGACGGGTGGTTCGCGTAGAGCTGGTGCAGGAGTGCGTGCGCCGCCTTGTCACCCGGCACGAAGGGAATGCTCGCGCAACCGATCAGGAAGTCGAAGCGTCCCCGGGTCATCACTCTTGCCAGGCCCGTCCAGAGCGCGTTGATGGCCCAGCCGGTCCTGTAGTCGGCGCGCACGCAGGTGCGTCCGACCTCCATCACACGACCGGGAAGATCCACCAGCGCACCGAGGTCGAACTCGCCCTGGGAGTAGAAACCGCCCGCGGCTGGTGCATCCTCCGAAACCAGGATGCGGGTACTGGCGACCACTTCGGCGGTATCAACCTCGCGTACGAGCAGGTGGCGGCAGAATGCGTCATAGTCATCCGCGTCGATGCCTTGGTCGGCGGTCGGGAGACGGGCGCCCATCTCCTCGGCAAAGACCCGGTAGCGCAGCCGCTGAGAGGCCAGCACATCCGCCGGGGTGGAGGCCAGTTCCGTTACCAGGGCCTGGCGGGGAGCCGGTGCCCAGGGTCCGTATTCAGCGGGTTGCGGCATCAACATGCTCTCCGTTTACGGGTCCGCATAGCTTGCGGGCCTGGAGTGACAGCTCCTTGAAAATTCCTTGACAGCACCGTGAATGTTGAGGTCCCATCCCGGTTCTGCCAGGGTCTCCGCCAGGTGAATGCCACCGGGATCTGCTCCGAACCCCGTGATCCCTGTCCCACGGACAGGGATCACGGGGTTCGATGCTGCAGGACGTGGTCATCAAACGGTCATCTTTGTGTCATCCAGTCATGCTAAACACCGCGGCCATGATCGAATCTGAGCTTGCCGTCGCGGCCGCGGAATACCGTGCCCTGCTTTCCGAGATGCTTGCGTTGCGCGGGGAGGTCCTCGAAGACGCGGCCCAGCGTCTGCGCTGGTACGCCTGGGCCGACGCCGATGGGACGTATGCGGTCAGCGCCCGCAACCTGGCCGACTACCTGGCGCTGCGCTGCCGCGACCTGCGGCCATTGCAACTTCGGCTGGCGCGGCAGGGCCTGTCCTCGCTCGGCCGTGTCGAGGCCCACGTGCTCGCCAGCATCGACCAGGTGATCGGTGTCCTCGCTGTGCTATGCGATCAACCGGTCCCGCCACTGGAGCCCGCGGCAACTCCCGGCTTCGATGCCGGTAACGACCTGTTGACGCTCAATACGAGAAATGTCTTCGGACCGCCGCAGCCGCGGCGTACGGCTCGGATCATGGTCACGATGCCGTCCGAGGCGGCGTCGAACGAGGCCCTTGTCCGGGCCCTGCTCGAGTCGGGAATGGACTGTGCACGCATCAACTGCGCCCACGATGACCTGCCGGTCTGGCGGCACATGATCGAAAACATCCGCCGCGCGGAGGCGAGCGTGGGCCGGGGTTGCCGGATCCTGATGGATCTCGCCGGCCACAAGCTCCGCACCGGGCCGCTGGAGGATGCGCCGGCCTCCACCCGCCTGCGACCGCGACGGAGCGCGGCTGCAGGGGGGCGGGAACCGTTGACGGTGGCCCTGGTGACGGCTGCCGCGCACCATGCATTGCCGGATGGGCTGGCGGACGTCTGTCTGGTCGCCGAGGAATGGGTCCTCGCGGCGATGAAGGCGGGCGACCGCCTGCAGTTCACGGACCTGCGCGGTCGGAACCGGCGCCTGGTGGCGGAACGGGATCTCGAGGGCCTGGGCTGGCTGGTTCACTGCAGCAGGACCAGTGTGATTGGCCCGGCTACGGCGATGCGGCTGATGCGTCGGCAGAACGGTCGCTGGACGCGGGTGGCAGACGATTCCGTACACCTGAGCGGACATCGCAGGCTTCCGGTGAAGATCCGTCTGCATCTCGGGGATGCGCTGCAGCTGACGGGACCCGAGCTCCCCGGGCGTCCCCCCCTGCGGGACGCGGAGGGGAATGAGCGCGAACCGGCGCGCATCGGCATCACGGCGCCGCGGGTTCTGTCGCGGCTGCATCCGGGGCAGGCGGTCTGGATCGACGACGGGCGGCTTGGCGCGGTCGTGGAGTCAACGGGACCGGATTTCGTCGCGCTGCGGGTCACACATGCCCCGCCGGACGGTTTTCGCCTGCGCGCCGACAAGGGGATCAACCTTCCGGGTGCCGAGCTCGGTCTCGGGCCGTTGAGCCGAAAGGATCTGGCCGATCTCGACTTCGTCGTGCGCCATGCCGACCTGGTCGGGTTCTCCTTCGTCGAGAGTGCAGGGGACATGCGCGTGCTGATGGAAGAGCTCAAGCGTCGCGGTGCCGGGGCGCTGGCGATCGTGGCCAAGATCGAGACCGGTCGCGCGCTGCGCAATCTTCCCGAGATCATGCTGAGCACCATCGGGCGCTACCCGCTGGCGATCATGATCGCGCGCGGCGATCTCGCGGTCGAGGTGGGCGGCGAGCGGCTCGCGGAGATCCAGGAGGAGATCCTCTGGCTGGCCGAGGGTGGTCACGTGCCGGTGATCTGGGCCACGCAGGTGCTGGAGACGATGGCCAAGACCGGGGCCGTCTCGCGTCCGGAGTTGAGCGATGCCGCCATGTCGGTGCGGGCCGAGTGCGTGATGCTGAACAAGGGTCCGTTCATTGTCTCCGCATTGCGTACGCTGGATCGCATTCTGCATCGCATGCAGGATCATCAGCAGAAGAAGATGCCGCAGCTGCGGGCACTGAATCTCGCGGTGGCGCAGGATCCGCCGCTGGTCTGAGCCCGGGCCGGTCCGCCGTCAGGAAGACGGCGCCGGTCGCGGGCCGGTCAGGCCAGCAACAGGGAGGCAGCCGCGATCGAGCTGCCCGCCACCAGCGCACCGATCATTGCGCCGGCCAGCACGTCGCTCGGGTAGTGAAGCCCGAGCACCGGCCGCGAGGCCGCGACCAGCACGCTGAAGGGGACCACCACCCAGAACCACTCGGGCAGGTGGCTCAGCAGCACCAGCGAGAAGGCCACCGCATGCAGCGTGTGGCCCGAGGGAAAGCTGTATTCGTCCAGGGGCGGCACGCGGCGGATGATTGCATCGCTGACCATGAACGGCCGCGGACGGCTGGTGCGCGCCTTCAGCCACTTGTAGATCAGCAGGGCTGCCAGGCCGGTCAGCGCCATGTGCAGGCTGATGGTTATTGCCCCGGCACCGTGAAGGAACGGCAGCAGCGCGATCAGCGTGTACCAGAAGATGCCGTCGCCCAGCCGGCTGAACAGGGCGAAGAGGCGCCCGACGTGCTCGCGTCGGTTGGCCCGGTTCAGCAGGCTGCAAAGGAAGAGGTCCAGCGCCTGGATTCGCGCGAACCCGGGTGAGGAGGAGGTAAGCATCGGTTCAGCCATCGGGGGCCTCCACGCATTGCTCCAGGAAGAACTCGTAACGCTCGCAGATCCGTTCCCAGTCGATTGCGAGCGCGGTCTCGCGCGCGGCGTTGCCGAGGCGCTTCGTCTGCAGGCGGTCCAGCGCAAGTTCGGCGACCACGTCCGCGAAGGCTGCCGCATCCGTACACGGAACCGAGCGCCCGTTCCGGCCGTCGGCGATATGCTCCCGTGCCGCCGCGTAGTCAAAGGCGACGACAGCCAGTCCGCTGGCCATTGCCTCCAGGGTCACGTTGCCGAAGGTCTCGCTCAGGCTCGGAAACACGAAGATGTCGGCGGAGGCATAGTGTTCGGCCAGGGTCTCGCCGGTCTGCATCCCGACGAAGTGCACATCGGGGTGAGCCTTGGCGAATGAGGCCCTCGCGGGGCCGTCCCCGACGACCACCATGCGGGCTCCGGCTGCGCGTGCGCGGGCCTGCTCGAAGGCCTTCAGCGCCAGCGGCAGGTTCTTCTCCGGCGCGATGCGGCTGACCATCAGGAGGACCGGGTCGTCCGGCTTCGCACCCCAGTGTGCCCGCAGCGTCTCCTGCCGCTGGCGGGGGCTGAACCGCTCGGTGTCGATGCCGCGCGCCAGCACATCCAGGCCGCGGAAGCCCGCCCGTTCGAGATCGTCTGCGAGCATCCGGGTGGGAACCAGTGTCAGGCGGGTCCGGTTGTGCAGGCTGCGCAGGTAGCGCAGCGCGATCGGTCGCAACAGCCCCATGCCGTAGTGCGTGGTGTACTGGTGAAAATTCGTGTGGAAGTCGCTGATCACCGGGATTCCGGCCGCGTTCGCGGCACGGATGGCCGACCAGCCCAGCGGGCCTTCGGTGATCACGTGCACGATGTCGGGAGGTTCCCGTTGCCACAGCCGCTTCAGGGCGCGGGTGGAGGGAACCCCCATGCGCAGCTCGCGGTAGCGCGGCACGGGCACGCCCGGCATCACCCGCGTGGTTACACCGGGGAGCGTGATGCCCCGATCACCGCCGCGCTGTCGCACGCGGATCAGCGAGACCTCGTGCCGGCGGCTCAGCCAGTCGACCAGCTGGTGGATGGTCATCGCCACCCCGTTGACCTCCGGTGGCCAGGTCTCGGTGACGACCGTAACCCGCCGACGGCGAGGTGCCGTCTGCCCGGAAGCGGCGACGTCCGTTTGTCGCAGGTGCAGCATGGAACCGTTCATGCGTGCACTGTGCGCTCTGCGCTTGTCAACCGTGTGACGTCGGGGTGATGAATCGGTTACAGCCAAGGTCCCCGAGACGGCTCGCCTCCCACGGGGGCGTGTAGGAGCGGCTTCCAGCCGCGATGCGGCGTTGCCGTGGGTGCCTGGGGCCATCGCGGCCAGAGGCCGCTCCCACCAGGGCCGGGCTTGTAGGAGCGGCTTCCAGCCGCGATGCGGCGTTACTCTGGGTGCCTGGGGCCATCGCGGCCAGAGGCCGCTCCCACCAGGGCCGGGCCTGTAGGAGCGG
>NZ_JAWLHP010000016.1:2571-50837 GCF_041690275.1 Thioalkalivibrio sp. | reverse complement strand
CTCAGAACACCCAGGCGATCATCAGCCAGAAGAAGACGAAGAACAGGAAGAAGCCCGGAATCATGAACTGGATCTCCCCGATCACGCCGTCCCCCGCCGCCAGCGCGAACACGATCAGCACGGTCACGCTGATCACCGCCGACGCGATCGCTGCGTTCTGCAGGCCGATGCCGTCGTCGAAGGTGACCGCGACCCACTCCGAGAGCCCCGGCAGCGATGTCGCCGCGGCCAGCACCAGCAGCGCAATCAGAAAGGCGACGATCGCGGAAAAACCGAGCAGGATGCGCAGCGCGAAGCGGCTGTCGCGCAGACCGGTGTCGCTCACTCGAGGCTCCCCCGGCGGTTGCGTACGTGGTCGCGTACCTGATGCGGGTTCGGCATGCCCCCGACCATGAACTCGGGGTCATCGCCGGTGGTGAAGACCTCGATCCGCCCCACCCGAAAGACCCGGTCCAGCAAGTCCTGATAGACCCGCACCGCGCGGATCTGACCCACATGCAGGTCGACGTGGTGCTTGCTCAGCAGGCCCTCCTCCAGGTGCACCTCATCCCCCGTGATGCGCAGCCGCGTGGCCCGGGTCTTCAGGAACCAGTAGAGCAGGATCAGAATCCCGAGACCGGTGGCACCGAGCAGCAGCGCCGGCGGGAAGTCGCCCATTGCGGCGATCTGTTCCCGGAACAGCACGAGGAGCACGAACGGCAGAATGATCAATATCAGGATGAAAAGATATCCCAGCGGATGGTTCCGGAACATGGCCGGGTGGGAATCGTAGGACGGCTGATTATCGTTTGACATGGTCCTCCCCTTGGCAATCCGTCAGCGCCAAGTTTGCCAGAAGCCACGGCCAAGCGTGAGCGGACACTCCGGCAGGAGGAAAAAGCGGCAATGCCCGCCCATGAGCGGCGGAGGCCTGGGAGGGGCATCCCAGGCAGACCCGGAAACCGAATGCCGGGGTCGTACCCACGGCCCCCGGCCCTCACCCCGGTCCCTCTCCCGCGACCGGGAGAGGGAGTAACACCCTCCCCGCCGGCGGGGAGGGTCGAGGCCGGGGTCAGGCCGTCCTGGCCGCCGGTGGCACCGCCTCCTCCACCTCGACCGGCTCGTACCCAAGGTTGGGCGCGAGCCAGCGCTCGGCCTCTTCGATGCTCCAGCCCTTGCGCCGCGCGTAGTCCTCGACCTGGTCGCGGTTGATCTGCCCGAGTCCGAAATAGCGCGCCTCGGGATGGGCGAAGTACCACCCCGACACCGCCGAGACCGGCAGCATCGCGTAGCTCTCGGTCAGCGTCATGTCGGCGTTCCGGACCGGGTCGATCAGTTCCCAGAGCAGGCCCTTCTCCGTGTGCTCCGGGCAGGCCGGGTAGCCGGGGGCCGGGCGGATGCCGCGGTAGCGCTCGCGGATCAGCGCCTCGTTGTCGAGTTCCTCGTCCGGCACATAGCCCCAGAAATCGCGCCGCACGCGCCGGTGCAGGGCCTCCGCGAAGGCCTCGGCGAGACGGTCGGCCAGGCTCTTCAGCAGGATCGAGTGGTAATCGTCGTGTGCCGCCTCGTAGGCCTTGGCGCGGGCATCCACCTCGCCGCCGGCGCTGACCGCGAAGGCGCCCATCCAGTCGGCCACCCCGCTTTCCTTCGGCGCCAGGAAGTCCGCGAGCGAGTGGCTGGGCGCGCCCCGGCGCCGCTGCACCTGCTGGCGCAGGTGGTGCAGGCGCTTCAGCACCGTGCGGCGCGACGCGTCGCGATAGATCTCGATGTCGTCATCGTCGACGGAGTTCGCCGGGAACAGACCGACCACGCCGCGCAGGCGCACCCATTGCTCCTCGATGATCCGTTCGAGCATCCGTTGCCCGTCCTCGAAGAGCTTGCGCGCCTCCGCGCCCACCACCTCGTCGTCGAGGATGCGCGGATAGGCGGCGTGGAGCTGCCAGGCGTGGAAGAACGGCGTCCAGTCGATGTGCCGGCTGACCTCTCTCAGGTCGTAGTCGTCGAGCCGCAGCAGCACCGAGTCCGGACCGTAGGGCTGGAGACGTTCGACCCCCGCAGGCGGCTGCCAGTCGGGGTCCAGCGCACGCGGGCGCACCGGCTCGTAGGCGCTCCAGTCGATCACCGGACGGTTGTCCCGCGCCTCTTCCAGCGTCAGCCATTCGACGCGCTTCTTGCGCCCGGCCAGGCTCTTGCGGAGCTCGGCGTACTCGTCGCGGATCTCTGCCGCGTACTTCTCCTTCAGTCCCGGGCTGATCAGTTTCTGCGCGACGCCGACCGCACGCGAGGCGTCCTTCACCCAGACCACCGGGCCGGCGGCGTAATGCGGCTCGATCTTCACCGCCGTGTGCGCCCGCGAGGTGGTCGCGCCACCGATCAGCAGCGGAACCTCGAAGCCCTGGCGCTGCATCTCGGCGGCGACGTGGGACATCTCCTCCAGCGACGGGGTGATCAGCCCGGACAGGCCGATGATGTCCACCTTCTCCTCGCGCGCGGTGTCCAGGATCTTCTGGGCCGGGACCATCACGCCCATGTCGATCACGTCGAAGTTGTTGCACTGGAGCACCACGCCGACGATGTTCTTGCCGATGTCGTGCACGTCACCCTTCACCGTCGCCATCAGGATGCGGCCGTTGCTGTCGCCGTCACCGGTCTTCTCGGCCTCGATGTAGGGGATCAGGTGGGCGACCGCCTTCTTCATCACGCGCGCGGACTTCACCACCTGGGGCAGGAACATCTTGCCCTCGCCGAAGAGATCGCCGACCACGTTCATGCCGTCCATCAGCGGGCCCTCGATCACCTCGATCGGGCGCTCCGCCTCCAGGCGGGCCTCCTCGGTGTCCTCGACCACGTAGGCGTCAATGCCCTTCACCAGCGCGTGTTCCAGTCGCCTGGACACCGGCAGCTCCCGCCACGCGAGGTCCTCCTTCTTCGCGGCACCGCCGCCGCCCCGGTAGCGTTCGGCGAGGTCCAGCAGACGCTCGGTGGCGTCCGCGCGGCGATTCAGGACCACGTCCTCGACCGCCTCCTTCAGCTCCGGGTCGATCTCGTCGTAGACCGCCAGCTGGCCGGCGTTCACGATGCCCATGTCCAGGCCCGCGTGGATCGCGTGGTACAGGAAGACCGCGTGGATCGCCTCCCGCACCCGATCGTTGCCGCGGAAGGAGAAGGAGACGTTGGATACCCCGCCGGACACCAGCGCATGAGGCAGCCGCTGCTTGATCCCGCGGGTCGCCTCGATGAAGTCCACCCCGTAGTTGTCGTGTTCCTCGATGCCCGTGGCGATCGCGAAGATGTTCGGGTCGAAGATGACGTCCTCGGCCGGGAACCCGATCTGCTCGGTCAGGATGCGGTAGGCGCGCTCACAGATCTCCTCCTTGCGCTGCTGCGTGTCGGCCTGGCCCTTCTCGTCGAAGGCCATCACGATCACCGCGGCCCCGTAGCGGCGCACCAGCCGCGCCTGCTCGATGAATTTCTCCTCGCCCTCCTTCATGGAGATCGAGTTCACCACGCCCTTGCCCTGGATACACTTCAGGCCCGCCTCGATGATCTCCCACTTCGAGGAGTCGACCATCACCGGCACCCGCGAGATGTCCGGTTCGGCGGCGGCCAGCTTCAGGAAGCGCTCCATCGCCGCCAGCGAGTCCAGCATGCCCTCGTCCATGTTCACGTCGATCATCTGGGCGCCGTTCTCGACCTGTTCCGCGGCCACCTCCAGCGCGGTCTCGTAATCCTCGTCGCGGATCAGGCGGGCAAAGCGCCGGCTGCCGGTCACGTTGGTCCGCTCGCCGACGTTCACGAACAGCGAGTCCGCGTCGATGTTCAGCGGCTCCAGGCCGGAGAGCCTGCAGGCGGGCACGTTTTCGGGGATCGCACGCGGTGCATGGGGTGCCACGGCCGCGGCGATCGCCTTGATGTGCTTCGGAGTGGTGCCGCAGCAGCCGCCGACGATGTTCAGGAAGCCCGATGCGGCCCACTCGCCGATGTCGGCCGCCATCTGCTCCGGGCTCTCGTCGTACTCCCCGAACTCGTTCGGCAGGCCTGCATTCGGGTGTGCGGAGACCGCCACGTCGGCGAGTTTCGAGAGTTCCTCCACATACTGGCGCAGTTCCTTCGCACCCAGGGCGCAGTTCAGGCCGAAGGACACCGGCCGCGCGTGGCGCAGGCTGTTCCAGAAGGCCTCGGTGGTCTGCCCGGACAGCGTACGCCCGGAGGCGTCGGTGATCGTGCCGGAGATCATCACCGGCACCCGTTGCCCGGTCTCTTCGAACAGCGTCTCCAGCGCGAAGACCGCGGCCTTCGCGTTCAGCGTGTCGAAGACGGTCTCGATCAGCAGCAGATCCGCCCCGCCCTCGATCAGCGCCGTGGCCGACTCGCGGTAGTTGGCGACCAGGGTGTCGAAATCGACGTTGCGGTAGCCCGGGTCGTTCACGTCCGGGGAGATGCTGGCGGTCCGGTTGGTCGGCCCGAGCACGCCGGCGACGAAGCGCGGCCGCTCCGGCGTCTTCGCGCTCCACTCGTCGGCGGCGGTGCGCGCGAGACGCGCGGCCTCCCGGTTGAGCTCCGGCACCAGATCCTCCATCGCGTAGTCCGCCATCGCGATGCGGGTGCCGTTGAAGGTGTTGGTCTCGATGATGTCGGCACCGGCCGCCAGGTAGTCGCCGTGAATCGCCCTGATCACGTCCGGGCGGGTCAGCGTCAGCAGGTCATTGTTGCCCTTCAGGTCGCTGGCCCAGTCGGCGAAGCGTTCCCCGCGGTAGTCGGCCTCCTCCAGGCGGTATTCCTGGATCATCGTCCCCATCGCGCCGTCCAGGATCAGGATGCGCTCGGCGAGGGCCTGTTCGATCTGCTCTTTGCTCGTTGTCATTACAACCAAAACCTTTTCAAAGTTCGCGAAAAATACCACAAGCCCCCGGACGCACCGGGTAAGCCCCGCGCGTGCGGGTGCTTACGGATGCCGGCCGGACGCGGCGGCTCCGGAGCCCGTTTACCGGGGTTCCGCCGGCCCACTTTCCCGCCGGCATCTGGAGCTGTCACGATAGGCGGGTGCAGAGCAGCCCCATCAACTGGTACCTGACCGCGCCGCAGACCTGTCCCTACCTCGAGGACCGGGAGATGCAGACGGTGCTGGTCGACCCGGCCCTCAGCCTGGAGGACCGCCATTACGGCGACCTGCTGGCTCGTGGCTTCCGGCGCAGCGGCCAGTTCGTCTACCGCCACCAGTGCCCCCGCTGCAATGCCTGCGTTCCCGTTCGCATCCCGGTGCACGCGTTCCGGCCGAACCGGGCGCAGCGCCGCTGTCTCCGGCGCAATGCCGACCTCGATGCCTGCATCGTGACGCAACCGGACCTCGACGAGCATGTGCAGCTGCTGCGCCGCTATCTCGCCAGCCGGCACCCGGGCGGGGGGATGGAACACACCACCCGCACCGACTACGCCGGAATGCTCAGCGACCGCAACTGCGGCGTGCTCCTGATCGAGTTCCGGCGCGGACCCGTACTGCTGGCCGTCGCGGTCACCGATCACACACCCCAGGGCCTGTCGGCGATGTACACCTTCTTCGACCACGATCTCCCGGAACGGAGCCTCGGGACATTCGCGATCCTCCAACAGATCGAGGAGGCGCGGCACCGGGACCTGCCACACCTGTACCTCGGCTACTGGATCCCGGGGTCCGGCAAGATGGGCTACAAGACCCGTTTCCAGCCGGTGGAGGGCCTGATCGGAGGGCGCTGGCAGCGACTCGGCGCGGGTGCAAACGGTTGAACCGGGTCCACCCTGGCGCCGCCTCCGGCCTGGAGCGCAGGAGCAAACTCCCGCACTCCAGCATCCGGCCACCCCGGCGCCCGCTGTACAGGCGGCCATCACGGCGATGCGCGACGGTGAACTCCATTCCGAGGCGTGGCGTGCAGCGCCGCGATGGTCAGGCCGAGGCCTTCCGGGCGCTCATGCCGGCATCGTCGGCCAGGGCCTGCGCCTTGTCGGTGCGCTCCCAGGACAGATCGAGGTCTTCGCGGCCGAGGTGGCCGTACGCCGCGGTGGGGCGGTAGATCGGGCGTTCCAGGTCCAGCATCTTCAGAATGCCGTAGGGGCGCAGGTCGAAGTGCTTGCGCACCAGAGCGGTCAGGCGGCTCTCGTCCACCTTGCCGGTCCCGAAGGTCTCGACCGCGATCGAGGTCGGCTCGGCCACGCCGATCGCGTAGGACACCTGCACCTCGCAGCGCTCGGCGAGACCCGCAGCCACGATGTTCTTGGCCACGTAGCGGCAGGCATAGGCCGCGGAACGGTCCACCTTGGACGGGTCCTTGCCGGAAAAGGCTCCACCGCCGTGGCGCGCCATGCCGCCATAGGTGTCCACGATGATCTTGCGCCCGGTCAGGCCGCAGTCGCCCATCGGTCCGCCGGTGACGAAGCGGCCGGTCGGGTTGATATGGAAGCGGGTGTCCTCATGCAGCCATTCCTGGCCCAGCACCGGCTTGATGATCTCCTCCATCACGGCCTCGACCAGCGTCTCCTGCTCGATCTCCGGCGCGTGCTGGGTCGACAGCACCACCGCGTCGGCGGCCACCGCACGGTTGTTCTCGTAGCGGAAGCTGATCTGGCTCTTCGCATCGGGACGCAGCCAGGGCAGCGTTCCGTTCTTGCGCACCTCTGCCTGACGGCGAACCAGGCGGTGGGCAAAGTGAATCGGAGCCGGCATCAGCACCTCGGTCTCGTTGCAGGCGTACCCGAACATCAGGCCCTGATCGCCGGCGCCCTGCTCTTCCGGGCGCTGGCGGTCGACGCCCTGATTGATGTCGGCCGACTGCTTGCCCAGGGTGACCGCGACGGAACAGGTCTCGTGATCGAAGCCCTTGTCGGAGCTGTCGTAACCGATGTCCTTGACCACCTCACGGACGATGTCCTCGATCTCGACCCGGGCGCTGGACTTCACCTCGCCACCCACCAGCACCAGGCCGGTCGTGGTGAAGGTCTCGGCGGCCACGCGGGCCTTGGGATCCTCGGCGAGGTAGGCGTCCAGGATCGCGTCGGAGATCTGGTCGCAGATCTTGTCCGGGTGGCCCTCGGACACGGATTCGGAGGTAAAGAGGTAGCGTTTGCTCATGGGAAGTGGGACTCCTTGTTGAGGGTTCGTTAACGTGAAGCAGAAGCGGTTCGCGTCTCGATGACCGGCAGAGCGGGGGCGTAGCGCAGCGGCGCCGCCGGGCACCCCTGATCGGGGCCCGGAGCGGCATCCGCGCGACAGAGAGGCCCGGTCAGGCCGCCTTGCGGAAGCGGAAGATGCCCCAGGCGAGGTGACCGGCCTGACCGCCGTCCACCCAGTGCCCGAGGCCCTTCTTCATGCGCTCGATGTAGTCCGGCGAGATCTGGCTGGCGAGATCCGCCTCGCGGGACTCCAGCTCCTCGCGCACACGGCCGTAGTGTCGCGGCAGCTGGTGGGTGTGGTCCTCGAAGCCGATCGGCTTGAGGCCGAGGTCCGCTGCCGTCTGCTGGTAGAAGCCGGGCGATCCGAGGCTGTCGAGGTGGATCCGCTCGAGGATCGGGTCCAGCACCCCCTCGGGGCAGGCGTCGTCGGCCATCGGATCGGTGAAGATCAGGACCCCGCCGGGCTTCAGGACCCGGACGGCCTCGCGCATCACCTGCTCCCGTTCACCGCTGTGCAGGAAGGCGTCCTGGGACCAGACGACGTCGAACTCCGCATCCGGTGCGGGCACGCTCTCGAAGCTGCCGTCGATCACGTCGATCAGGGAATCGAGGCCCCGCGCCTTGTTGATCGACCGGTTGCGCTCGTTCTCCACCTCGCTGAGATTCAGCGCGGTGACCCGGCACCCGTGGTTGTCGGCGAGATAGCGCGCGGAGCCGCCGTAACCGGCGCCCAGGTCCAGCACCCGCCACTCCGGCTCCGGCTCACCGAGCAGGTCGGCCATGTGCGCCACGGTACGGCGGCTCGCGTCCACGATGGGCTCGCGATCGTGCTCGTAGAGACCGATGTGGATGTCCTCGCCGCCCCAGATGCTGTGGTAGAAGTGATCCGCATCCGGGCTGTTGTAGTAGTCGCGCGCGGTGGCGACGGGGCTGGAATAGTTCTGCATCATTCGATCTCCTCTGCATAACGCTTGTCGGCGACGTGAATGAAGAAGTCCGGCTCCGTCTCGTGGTAGGTCTCCTTGAAGTCGCCATAGGTGTTGATGGTCTGGAACCCCACCTCGCGCATCAGCCGCCGCACGTAGGCCCTGCGCAGCGGGAACATGTTGAGGTGGTACACGGATTTGTCGGGGAAGGAATACTGGAAGCGGGCCAGCCCCTCGTCGACGTGCTCCGGCGCCACCGACACGTTGTCGCCGCAGTAGTAATAGGTGTGACTGCTGGAATAGCCGTGGTCGAGGATCGCGTCGTAGTTCCGCTGGTCGAGAATGAGCACCCCGTCATGGTTCAGCGCGGAGTAGAACTCGGCCAGCGCCTTGCGGCGGTCGTTTTCCCGGAACAGGTGGGTGAAGGAATTGCCGAGGCACACCACCGCGTCATAGCGGCCGTAGATGTCCCGGTTCAGCCAGCGCCAGTCGGCCTGGGTGGTCCGCAGGATGTGGCCCCGCCTGCGGCCGTTCTCGAAGGCCTTTGCCAGCATCTCCGGGCTGCCGTCGGCGGTGACCACATCGAATCCGGCCTCCATGAGCTGCACGGAGTGGAAGCCGGTTCCGGCGGCGACGTCCAGCACCCGCTTCGCGCCGCGATCCTTCAGGACCTGGATGAAGAAGTCGCCTTCGCTGCTCGCCCGGCTATCCCAGTCGATCAACTCGTCCCACTTGTCCACGAAGGACGTCACGTATTCGGCACGGTAGTTGTCCGTGTCGCGGCGCTCGATCGGAGTGTCGCCGAAATCCTGTTTTATCGTCGCTGACATGCTGCTCCTCGCTGGCAATGGGGCGCTGTGCGCCATGCTTCGGACCGGACCGAGGTCCGGCGGTGACGAATGGCGCAACGAACATGTACGCCACGCCGTCGGCGGGGGAATCCCCTGCAGGCTCGACAGAACGCTGAACCCGGCCTGATCGCCTCCGGCTTCGCGGAGGTCGCCCCGGGCGCACTCACGGCGTCCCGGTCGGCGCGCGGCTGCTGCGGCCACGCCCTGGATCAGCCCCCGGGAGGGGGGCGGTGTGCCGGGGATGCGCGATGGTTCGAAGTTCGTCCGGCACCGGAGATGCGTGTCGCCCCCGGAATACCCCTGCGAGGCGAAACGCTTATTTACCCTGACGCTTTCTCGCGGCGATTTCAAGGCCAATTTTGCGCGAACGGGTGGGGAAGGGGCATCGACGAGCCCGGGATTTGGGGCACGGCGGTGGGAAAACGGGCCTTCGCGTGCGCAGCCGCCGACCCCGGCCTCGGGGGCCGGGTGGCCCCTCGATCCGCCGGACCGCAACGGACGGCAACACGACTCCGCAGCCGGGCCCGGTCCGTTATACTTTCAGGCTTTTCTGCACAGAGGACCGCGAATGTCCGATTCCCGACCCATCCGCCGCGCGCTGCTCTCGGTCTCCGACAAGACCGGCCTGGTCGAGCTCGCGCGCGCGCTGCAGGCGCAGGGCGCCGAACTGCTGTCCACCGGCGGCACCGCAAAGCTGCTGACGGAGCACGGGCTGCCGGTCACGGAGGTATCCGGGCACACCGGCTTTCCGGAGATCATGGACGGGCGCGTCAAGACCCTGCACCCGAAGATCCACGGCGGGCTGCTCGGTCGGCGCGGCGTCGACGACGCGGTGATGACCGAGCAGGGCATCGCGCCGATCGACCTGCTGGTGGTGAACCTCTACCCCTTCGAGGCCACGGTGGCCCGGCCGGGATGCACGCTCGAGGAGGCGATCGAGAACATCGACATCGGCGGACCCGCGATGCTGCGCGCGGCGGCGAAGAACTTTCGCGACGTGGCCACCGCCACGGACCCGGTCCAGTATCCGGAGATCGTGCAGGCCCTGCAGGCCGGCGGCGTGTCCGCGGAGCAGCGCTTCCGCCTCGCGGTCGCTGCCTTCGATCACGTCGCGCGCTACGATGCGGCGATCAGCAACCACCTGTCGGCGCTCGACGACGCCGGCAAGGCCGCCGGTTTCCCGGGCCAGCTGAATCTGGGCTACACGAAGGTGGATGACCTCCGCTACGGCGAGAATCCGCATCAGACCGCCGCCTTCTACCGCGAGATAGCGCCCGCCCCCGGCACGCTCGCGAGCTTCCGGCAGCTGCAGGGCAAGGCGCTGAGCTACAACAACCTTGCCGACGCGGATGCGGCCTGGGAGTGCGTGCGCCAGTTCGAGGAACCGGCCTGCGTGATCGTGAAGCACGCAAACCCCTGCGGCGTGGCACTGGCGCAGAGCCCGTTGATGGCCTACGAGCGTGCCTTCCAGACCGACCCGACCTCCGCCTTTGGGGGCATTATCGCCTTCAACCGCCCGCTGGATGGCGACACCGCGCAGGCGATCGTCAGCCGCCAGTTCGTGGAGGTGATCCTGGCGCCCGAGATCCGGCCCGGGGCGCTGCGCGCCACCGGCGCGAAGGGCAACGTCCGGGTGCTGGAGATCCCGGCGGCGGAGGTTCCGCCAGGCCTGGACTTCAAGCGCGTCGGTGGCGGCCTGCTGGTACAGGACGCGGACGCCGGCAGCCTCGCGCAGGTGGAACTGCGCTGCGTGACGGGGCGCGCGCCGACGGAGCAGGAGGAGCGCGATCTCCGCTTTGCCTGGCGGGTGGCCAAGTACGTGAAGTCGAACGCGATCGTCTACGCGCGCGACGAGCAGACGGTGGGTGTCGGCGCCGGGCAGATGAGCCGCGTGTACTCGGCGAAGATCGCCGGGATCAAGGCCGCCGACGAGGGCCTGCGCGTAGCGGGCAGCGTGATGGCCTCGGACGCCTTCTTCCCCTTCCGCGACGGCATCGACGCCGCCGCCGAGGCCGGCATCACCGCGGTAATCCAGCCCGGCGGCTCCATGCGCGACGAGGAGGTCGTCGCCGCCGCGAACGAACACGGCATCGCGATGCTGTTCACCGGCATGCGCCACTTCCGGCATTGAAGCCATTCCGGGGCCTTCGAGGCCAAAACGGTGGGCCCGCTGCGCTTGGCCCACCCTACGGATGACGCCTGGATGGCAACCGGTCGTAGGGTGGGCAAAACGAAGTGTGCCCACCAGGGAAGCGCTGAATAAAGCCATACTGGCTTTCTCGGCGCACACTGCGCTGCAAATGTGATTTGCAGCTTGCTTCAGAATCAACCACCTGCGGCGGTCGATTCTGGCGGCACTTCCGTGTGCCGCAGGGAAACGCCGATAAGTCAGCGTTTCCCCACGGGGTCCCGCGGCCCAAGGGGCGGACCAGAACGGTGGGCCCGCTCCGCTTGGCCCACCCTACGGGTGGCTGAATTTTCGCGTTAAGGAGACTGTGATGAATGTTCTGGTGGTGGGCGGCGGGGGCCGCGAACACGCGCTGGCGTGGAAGCTGGCCCGGTCGCCGCGGGTGAGCCGCGTGCTGGTGGCGCCGGGCAATGCGGGCACCGCGATGGAGCCCGGGTGCGAAAACGTCCCCGTGAGCGTCACCGACATCGAAGGCCTGCTCGCGCTGGCCGCGCGCGAGGGCGTGGCCTTCACCGTGGTCGGCCCGGAGGCGCCGCTGGTCGCCGGCATCGTCGATGCCTTCCGGGCGCGCGGTCAGCGCATCTTCGGCCCCAGCGCGAAGGCCGCGCAGCTGGAAGGCTCGAAGGCCTTCGCGAAGGATTTCATGCGGCGCCACGGGATTCCCACGGCCGCCTACGGCAGCTTTACCGACACCGACGAGGCCGAGGCCTTCATCCGCACCCACGGCGCCCCGATCGTGGTCAAGGCGGACGGGCTTGCGGCCGGAAAGGGCGTGATCCTCGCACAGACGGAGGAGGAGGCCATCGCTGCCGTCCGCGGCATGCTGGCCGGCAACGCCTTCGGCACCGCGGGCCGCCGCGTGGTGATCGAGGAATACCTCACCGGCGAGGAGGCGAGCTTCATCTGCATGATCGACGGCGAGCACGTGCTGCCGCTCGCGAGCTCGCAGGACCACAAGGCGCGGGACGACGGCGACCGGGGCCCGAATACCGGCGGCATGGGGGCCTATTCACCCGCCCCGGTGGTGACGACCCAACTGCACCGGCGCCTGCTTGCCGAGGTGATCGAGCCCGCGCTGCGGGGCATGAGGACCGAGGGCGAGCGCTACACCGGCTTCCTGTACGCGGGCGTGATGGTGGACCCGCGCGGCAATCCGAAGGTGCTGGAGTTCAACTGCCGCTTCGGGGATCCGGAGACGCAGCCGATCCTGATGCGGCTGAACAGCGATCTCGCGGAGCTGGTGGAGGCGGCGATCGACGGCCGTCTGCACGCGGTCGAGGCGGACTGGGACGAGCGCGTCGCCCTCGGCGTGGTGCTGGCTGCCGGCGGCTACCCGGGGGACTATCGCCGGGGCGACCGGATCGCCGGCCTCGATGCGGCGAACGGCGACAGCACCCGCGTCTTCCACGCCGGCACCCGGCTGCTCGACGACGGCACCGTGGTCACCGACGGCGGGCGCGTGCTCTGCGTGGTCGGGCTCGGCGCGGATTTCCGGACCGCACAGGAGAATGCCTACCGGGCCTCGCACATGATCCACTTCGACGATATATTCTTTCGGAACGACATTGGCCATCGCGCGCTGGATCGACGCCCCTGAAACCTGCCGGGGTCTCGACGGCCGCCCGCATTCCACGACCACCACACGGAGGTCCCTGCGATGAGCGCAGCCCCTGACAACCTCAATCCGCGGCGCCAGCTGTCACCGCTTCCCTGTGACAGCGACAGCCTGCGTCAGTCGATCCGGGACGCACTGGTCCGGGTGGTCGGCAAGGACCCCGATCTCGCGACCCCCCGCGACTGGCTGCACGCGGTTGCCTTCGCGATAAGGGAACGAATCATCGAACGCCGCGTGGTCACCCGCCGGCAGTTCGCCGAGGAGGACGTGAAACGGGTCTTCTATCTTTCGATGGAATATCTGATGGGCCGGATGCTCGAGGCCAACCTGCGTAACATGGGAATCCTCGAGGCCACCCAGGAGGCGCTGTCGAAACTGGGCGTGGACTTCCGCGAGATCGCCCGCCTGGAGGAGGACGCGGCACTGGGCAACGGCGGGCTCGGCCGCCTGGCGGCCTGCATCCTCGAGTCGATGGCCACCCAGGGCTATCCCGGCTACGGCTACGGAATCCGCTATGAATTCGGGATGTTCCAGCAGCACATCGAGCACTGCCGCCAGGTCGAGCATCCGGACAACTGGCTGCGCTACGGCAACCCCTGGGAGTTCCCCCGCCCCGAGAAGATCTTCCCGGTGCATTTCTACGGCTACGTGGTCGAACACCACGAAAAGAACGGCGAGAACTGCTACGCCTGGGAGGATGGCGAAGAGGTCATCGCGATGGCCTACGACTTCCCGACCGCCGGCTACGAGCGGCGCAACGTGAACAATCTCCGGCTCTGGGCCGCGAAACCGACCCGGGATTTCGACCTGCGCTACTTCAACGAGGGCGACTACATCCGTGCGGTCGCCGACAAGAACGAGTCCGAGACGATCTCGATGGTGCTGTACCCGAATGACGCCACCGCGATCGGCAAGGAGCTGCGACTGAAGCAGGAGTACTTCTTCGTGTCCGCCTCGCTGCAGGACATCCTGGATCGCCATCTGAAGCTGGGCTACGAACTCACCCGGCTGGCCGACAAGGTCGCGATCCAGCTGAACGACACCCACCCCGCGATCGCGGTGGCGGAACTGGTGCGGCTCCTGGTGGATCAGCACCGGCTGCCCTGGGGACAGGCGTGGGAGATCACGCGCAACGTCTTTGCCTACACCAACCACACCCTGATGCCCGAGGCACTGGAGACCTGGCCGGTGGCATTGATGGAGCGCGTGCTGCCCCGGCACATGCTGATCATTTATCACATCAACCACGAATTCCTGGAGGAAGTGCGCCATCACTTCCCCGGCGAACACGACCTGCTGGAACGACTGTCCATCATCGACGAGGGACACGGCCGCCGCGTGCGCATGGCCCACCTGGCGGTGGTGGGCTCGCACCGGGTCAATGGTGTCGCGGCACTGCACACCAACCTGCTGAAGGAGACCCTGTTTGCGGACTTCTACCGGGTGTGGCCCGAACGCTTCATCAACGTGACCAACGGCGTGACGCCGCGCCTCTGGATGATCCAGGCGAACCCGCCGCTGACCGGACTGATCGATTCGCGGATCGGCACCGACTGGAAATACGATCTGGACCGTCTGAAGCAGTTCATCCCCTATGCCTCCGACGAGGCCACACGTGCGGCCTTCCGCGAGGTCAAGCGGCAGAACAAGGAGCGGCTGGCGGGGCTGGTGAAACGGCGTACCGGCATCGAGATCCGTCCGGACGTGATGTACGACGTGCAGATCAAGCGCATCCACGAATACAAGCGCCAGCTGCTAAAGCTGCTGCACGTGATCGAGCTGTACCAGCGCATTCGTGACGGCGAGGAGGTGCTGCCGCGCGTGGTGCTGTTCGCGGGCAAGGCGGCGCCCGGTTACCAGCGCGCGAAGAACATCATCGAGGTCATCAACCAGGTGGCTGATATCGTCAACAACGACCCTCACATCGGCGATCGCCTGAAGTGCGTGTTCTTCCCGAACTACGAGGTGAGTTCGGCGGCGATCATCATCCCTGCCGCCGACCTGTCGCAGCAGATCTCCACTGCCGGGTTCGAGGCCTCGGGCACGGGCAACATGAAGCTGGCGCTGAACGGCGCACTGACCATCGGCACGCTGGACGGGGCCAACATCGAGATCCGCGACGCGGTGGACGAGGAGAACATCTTCATCTTCGGGATGACCGCGCGCGAGGTGGCCGAACACCGTGCGGCGGGCGTTCCACCGGGTTCCCACCTCGACTCGCACCCGCGCCTGCGCTCGATCATCGGCGCGCTGCAAAGCGGCTTCTTTGCCAACGGCGGGCGGGTGCTGCACGCGCAGCTTGCCACTTACCTCCTGGAGGAGGACCCGTTCTTCGTGCTCGCCGACTACGCCGCCTACAGCGAGGCGAGCAACCGGGTGGACCAACTGTACCTGGATCCTGAGGCGTGGTCGGAGGCGGCGCTGCTGAACATCGCACGCATGAGCTACTTCTCGATCGACCGCACCGTGCGCGAATACGCCGAACACGTCTGGAAGGTGCTGCCGGAGCCCGTGCAGGCGCGCTGCCCCCCGCCGGAATCCTGATCGCGGCACGGCCGCCCCTGCCTGCCTGCCCTGTGGGCGATCAGGCCCGGCGTGGGATGCAGGCAGCCGGCGAGCGATATGTGGGAGCAGCCTGTTGTGGGAGCGGCCTCTGGCCGCGATGCAGCGTCGAGGTGAGCGATCGCGGCTGGAAGCCGCTCCCACGACCGCAGGGGGTATCGCGGCTGGAAGCCGCTCCGACAGGCGAAGGGATGGAAGGCCTGTGCTCCGGGCGATGGGTCCTGGGGTGGGATGCAGGCAGCTGCGAGAGATATGTGGGAGCAGCCTGTTGTGGGAGCGGCCTGTTGTGGGAGCGGCCTCTGGCCGCGATGCAGCGTCGAGGTGAGCGATCGCGGCTGGAAGCCGCTCCCACGACCGCAGGGGGGTATCGCGGCTGAAAGCCGCTCCCACGACCGGAGGGGGTATCGCGGCTGGAAGCCGCTCCTACGGAAGCACCCGTCCGTCACACCGCCCGCGCGGACAGGTCATGTTCCGTCGCGCCGGTGATCTCGACCTCGAGGAAGCTGCCGGCGGGAGCGCCCGGCCCGTCGACATACACCACCCCGTCGATCTCCGGCGCGTCTCCGCGCGAGCGGGCGATCACCCTGCCGCCTTCGTCGCGCCCGTCGACCAGCACGGTCTCGCGTCCGCCGACGCGCCCCTGCAGCCGGGTGGCACTGATGCCGGCCTGCACCGCCATGAAGGTCTCCAGGCGGGACTGCTTCTCCGCCTCGGGCACCGCGCCCGGCAGCGCGTTCGCGGTGGCGCCATCCACCGGCGAGTAGGCGAAGGCGCCGACGCGGTCCAGCTGCGCCTCGTGCAGGAAGTCCAGCAGCGCCTCGAACTCCGCCTCGGTCTCGCCCGGGAAGCCGACGATGAAGGTCGAGCGCAGCACCAGCTCCGGCACCTGTTCGCGCCAGCGCCGGATGCGCTCGAGGACCCGCTCGGCCGCGGCCGGCCGCCGCATCGCCTTCAGGACGCGCGGGTGGCCGTGCTGCAGGGGCATGTCCAGGTAGGGCAGCAGACGCCCCTCGGCCATCAGCGGCACCAGTCGGTCCACGTGCGGATAGGGGTAGACGTAGTGCAGGCGCACCCAGACCCCCAGGTCCCCGAGGGCCGCGGCGAGGTTCACGATATCCGAGCGCATCGGACGGCCGTCCACGAAGCCGGTCCGAAAGCGAAGGTCGGCGCCATAGGCCGAGGTGTCCTGCGAGATCACCAGAAGCTCGCGCACCCCGGCCGCGGCCAGGCGCTCGGCCTCCGCAAGGATCTCTCCGATCGGGCGACTGACCAGATCGCCCCTCAGGCTCGGGATGATGCAGAAGCTGCAGCGGTGATTGCAGCCCTCGGAGATCTTCAGGTAGGCGTAGTGGCGCGGGGTCAGCCGGATCCCCTGTGGCGGAATCAGGCTCGCAAAGGGATCATGGGGCGGCGGCAGCCGTTCGTGCACCGCCGCCATCACCTCCTCCAGCGCCTGCGGTCCGGTGACGGCCAGCACCCCGGGGTGGGCCGATCGGATGCGCGCCGCGTCGCGGCCCAGGCAGCCGGTGACGATCACCCGGCCATTCTCGGCCATGGCCTCGCCGATCGCGTCCAGCGATTCCGCGATCGCGCTTTCGATGAAACCGCAGGTGTTGACCACGACCAGGTCGGAGCCGGCGTAATCGGGGGCAATGTCGTAGCCCTCGGCACGCAACCGCGAGAGAATCTGTTCGGAATCCACCAGCGCCTTCGGGCACCCGAGACTGACGAAGCCGATACGCGGCTCCGGGGTTGACATTTGCGCGCGCTTATTCACAGGGGCTCCAGGACGCCGCCCTGCGCATCATGGCCGCGATCAGCGCTCCGCCGGTCCATGGAGGGCAGGGGATTTTATTGATCTTTTTCATGCATTTGCTGACATCGAGTAAAATGTGACCGGAATCCGGTGGCGGAGCAGCGGTCACGCTCGGTGGCATCCCGCGACACGTCGTCCACAAGCTTATCCACAACATCCACGGATCACCGGCGCTCACCTCGCACCCTCAGACACTTGGCGCAGGTTTCCGAGAATGCCGGCAGGTTGCGACGCCCGCAGCGCAGGATGACCGGCCCGCGGACACCCGACTTGCCAGCTGCTGCCGGCGGCGGCTATTCTATACGACTTTTCGCCGGAACCCGACCCGAGCCACCATCATGAAAGCGAACACCCACCCGAAATACAACGAGGTCAAGGTCATCTGCAGCTGCGGGAACACCTTCGAGACCCGCTCCACCTTCGGCGGCAGCGAGATGCACCTCGACGTCTGTTCCCAGTGCCACCCGTTCTACACGGGCAAGCAGAAGATGGTCGACACCGCCGGGCAGGTCGACAAGTTCCGCCGCCGCTACGGCTTCTGACCGGCCGCCCCCGCGCGCCGGGTGGCGCGCAGCCGATCCCAAAGGCCTTGGGCACCCTGAATCGCGGGTTCGCCGTTTCATTTGATGGCCTTGCCAGAGGGCGCGTCCGGGAACCGCTGATTGATCCGTCATCGCGAGGCGCGAGGCCCTTGGCCGCGAGCGCAGCGTGGCGGGACACGGCGACCCCCAAGACATTGACCATGCGGCCCAGCCTTCGGCTGTTCGATGCGCCACGCGCATGAATGCCGCGCTTCGCTGGCAGTGACGAGCGCATGCATCAGTGCCTTCTTAAGGCACCGTTCATCCGCGGGGATTAGAATCCTTCCCAATCCCGACCCGGATGCAGGAGGTTTGCCGAAGATGACTGCCCCCGCCGCCGCCCGCCGCCGGCTCTGGCCGGGTACGCTGATGCTGCTGGCCGCGTTTGCGCTGGTCCTGTCCGGTTGCAGCACCAACCCGGTCACCGGGCGCTCGCAGCTGATGCTGGTGTCCGAGAACAGGGCCATCTCGGCCTCTCAGCAGGCCTATGTGGAGATGCTCGCACCCGCGCGCGAGAAGGGTCGGATCGACAGCGACCCCGGGACCAAGCAGCGGGTGCAGCGGATCACCGAGCGCCTGGTGGCCCAGGCGGTGCGCTTCCGCCCGGAGACCGCCGATTGGGACTGGGAGATGTCGGTGATCGACGACCCGGACACCATCAACGCCTTCGCGATGGCCGGGGGCAAGATGGCCATCTACACCGGGATCATCGATCAGCTCGAACTCACCGACGACGAGCTGGCCCAGATCATCGGGCATGAGATCGCGCACGCACTGTCCGCCCACACCGCCGAAAAGATGTCCGTGGCGCTCGCCAGCAATCTCGCGCTCGTGACCTATGCAGTGACCGGAGATCGATCCGGCGCGGCCCTGACGGGCGCGTCACTCGCCGCGCTGGTCGCGGTGCGGCTGCCGAACAGCCGCCAGATGGAGGCGGAGTCCGATCGCATCGGAATCGAGCTCGCGGCGCGGGCGGGCTACCGGCCAGAGGCGGCCGCGAGCCTCTGGGGCAAGATGGCCGAGAAGGCGGGCGCCAGCCAGCCGGTGTTCCTGAGCACCCACCCGGCCCCTGCATCCCGCCAGCGCGACCTCGCCGCGCTCGCTGAACAGATGCAGCCCCTGTACGAGGAGGCGCGCGGCGCCGCCGTCCCGACCCACCCCGTCCGCTGACCGGCGCCAACGCGATCCCGCGTGCAAGGGGCGCGCCGATGCAGCCGGAGGGCGGGGGGATTACACTGGGCAGCCCCCCAAGGACCCTGCCCTCCCCATGCCCAGATCATTCAAGCAGCGCGCCCTCGAGTACCACCAGCGCGCACCCGCCGGAAAGCTCGCCATTGAGGTGACCAAACCCACCGCGACCCAGGACGACCTGTCGCTGGCCTACTCCCCGGGCGTCGCAGCACCGGCGCGGGCCGTGCGCGACGACCCGGACGCCGCCTACCAGTACACCGCCAAGGGCAACCTGGTCGCGGTGGTCACCGACGGCACCGCGGTTCTGGGTCTTGGTGACATCGGCGCCGTGGCGTCCAAGCCGGTGATGGAGGGCAAGGCGGTGCTGTTCAAGCGCTTCGCCGACATCGACGTCTTCGACATCGAGGTGGTCGCCCCGCAACCCGAGGACTTCATCAACACGGTCGCCCGCATCGCCGGCGGCTTCGGCGGGATCAACCTCGAGGACATCGCGGCACCGGCCTGCTTCGAGATCGAGAAGCGGCTGTCGGAACGCCTGGACATTCCAGTCTTCCACGATGATCAGCACGGCACCGCGATCATCACTGCGGCCGCGCTGCTCAACGCCCTCGAGATCCAGGGCAAGAAGCTGGAGGACGTGAAGATCGTCTGCGTCGGCGCCGGCGCGGCCGGCGTCGCGTCGATGCGCCTGCTGCTGCGCCTGGGCGTACAGCGTTCCCGGATCTTCATGGTCGACCGCAAGGGCGTGATCAACGACCAGCGCATGGACCTGAACGAACACAAGCAGTTCTTCGCCCAGGAGACCGCGGCGCGCACCCTGGAGGAGGCCTGCGTGGATGCCGACGTCTTTGTCGGCTTGTCCGGACCGGATCTGCTCACCCCGGAGATGCTGCGTTCGATGGCGCCGCGCCCGGTGATCTTCGCGCTGTCCAACCCGGACCCGGAGATCATGCCGGAGCTGGCCCATCAGACCCGCAGCGACCTGATCATGGCCACCGGGCGCTCGGACTACCCGAACCAGGTCAACAACGTGCTCGGCTTTCCGTTCATCTTCCGCGGCGCGCTGGACGTGCGGGCCCGGCACATCACCGACGCAATGCAGGTGGCGGCCGTGCACGCACTGGCGCAGCTGGCGCGGGAGCCGGTGCCGCAGAGTGTGCTGGAGGCGTATGGTAGGGAGGCGATGGCCTTCGGGCCCGAGTACATACTGCCAACGCCCTTCGACCCGCGTCTGATCGAGACCATCCCGGCCGCGGTGGCCCAGGCGGCGCGCGACAGCGGGGTGGCCCGCATCTGACCGGCGTTGGCCCCGGGAAGGCGCCTGCCGCGGAAGCGATCGGCGCCAGTCAGCCTTCAACAGAGATGCAGAGGACACTGTGATGAAGAAGATCGCGATCATTGGCGCCGGCCGCGTCGGCGAATCCACCGCCCAGTTCCTTGCCGAGTCCGACCTCGCCCGCGAGATCGCGCTGCTCGACGTGCGCGAGGGGGCGGCGGCTGGGGCCGCGCTGGACATCCAGGAGACCGCCCCGCTGTTCGGCTTCGACAGCCGGCTGGTCGGGGACACCGATCCCGGGGTGATCGCGGGTGCGGAACTGGTGATCATCACCGCCGGGCTGCCGCGCAAGCCCGGCATGTCCCGCTCCGACGTGCTCGACAAGAATGTCGAGATCCTGGACACCATCCTCATCGACGTGGTGCGGGAGGCACCGGACAGCCAGATCCTGGTCGTATCCAACCCGGTGGACGTGCTCACCTACCGGGCCTGGCAGAAGACCGGCTGGGACCGCTCGCGGGTCTTCGGCCAGGCCGGCGTGCTCGACGCCTCGCGCATGGCCGCCTTCGTGGCGCTGGAGACGGGCCTGTCGACCCGGGACATCCATACCCTGGTGCTGGGCGGCCATGGGGACGCGATGGTCCCGATGCTGCGCTTTTCCGGCATCAACGGGCTGCCGCTGCATCACTTCCTCGACCAGCCGGCGATCGACCGCATCGTCGAGCGCACCCGTCACGGCGGGGCCGAGATCCTCGCGCTGAAACAGACCTCCAGCGCCTACGACGCCCCCGCTGCCGCGATCAAGGCGATGGTCGAGGCGATCGTGCTCGACCGGCGCCGGGTCCTGCCGACGGTCGCGCTGCTGGACGGCGAGTACGGAGCCCGCGACGTGGCGATGGGCGTGCCCTGCGTGCTCGGGGCCGGCGGCATGGAGCGGATCGTCGAGCTGGACCTGAATACCGAGGAACAGGCGAACTTCGACAGCTCGCTGGCCGGCGTCCGGGCCGACATCGCCCGGCTGAGATGACCGGCAGCGCAACAGCCGGGGCCGCAACGCGCCCCGTGCCCGGAGCGGCGCCATCGGCGCCGGGAACCGCGACCCTGGTCGACAGCAGCATCTTTGTCTTCCGGGCCTGGTTCTCCCGCGGCGAGCAGCCGGATGCACGGGGCCGCCCCGGCGGTGCGGTGCACGGCTTCGTGCACTCGCTCTGCCAGTGGCTGCCGGCAGTACCGCCGGGCCCGCTCGCCTTCGCCTTCGACGCCAGCCTGCGGAGCGGATTCCGCCATCGCCTCCATCCCGCCTACAAGGCCCACCGGCCGCCGGCACCCGAGGCCCTGCGCGAACAGTTCGGGCGCATCCGCGAACTGCTCGACTGTCTTGGCCTGGCGCAGCTCGCCCACTCCGAGTTCGAGGCGGACGATCTCATCGCCACACTGGCCGCGGCGGCACGCCGCCAGGGGGTCCCGGTGCAGGTGATGAGCGCCGACAAGGATCTCGCGCAGGTGATCCTCGGCGACGACGACCTCCTCCGGGACCCGGAGCGGGGCACCACGGCCACCCGGCGCGACATCGAGCGGCGGCTGCGCATCCGCCCGGAGCAGGTGGCCGACATGCTCGCGCTGGCCGGCGACCGCAGCGACAACGTTACCGGACTTGCCGGTGTCGGCCCGGCGACGGCCGCGCGCATGCTGCGCCGGCTCGGGGATCTCGAGGCCATCCTGGCCGATCCGCAGGCCGTCCGGCGCTGCGGAATCCGCGGGGCCGCCCGGATCGCGGAACAGGTGGCGCTCGGGGGCGCGGCCCTGCGGCTCGCGCGCCAGCTCACCGGGCTGGTCACCGACGTCCCCGGGCTGCCGAACCAGGTCGCTCTGCTGCCCCGCGGCCCGCTTCCGGGTGCGCGCGAGCGTCTCGAGGAGATCGGCGTCGCAACGCCCTACCGCTCCCGTCTGCTGCGGATCGCCGAGGGCCTTGCCGAGGGCCACCGGCGGATGGCGCATCCGTGATCCCCGCCCGGCGCAGCCCGCATGCCCCCCGCTCCGCGGGGATGGCCGCCTGCCTCGCCGCACTGCTCTCGGGCCTGCTCGGGCTGGGCGTGTCCGGCGCGGCGCTGGCGCACCCGCATGCCTGGATCGATGTCGGCATCGAACTCGAGGCCGACGCCGACGACCGCGTGATCGCGCTGCGCCAGACCTGGATCCTCGACCCCACCTACAGCCGCTATCTGTACGACGACGCGATGGAGCAGTTCGAGGGCGCGACGCCCGAAGAGAAGCTGGCCAGGCTCGCGGCCGAGATCCTGGACAACCTCGCCGAGTACGACTGGTACACCGAAGTCCGCGCGGACGACCGCCGCGTGTTCGGGCAGCCGGAGGGGTCGGCAACCCTGGCCATGGAGGATCAGCAACTGCACTTCCGCTTCCGGCTGCGGCTCGACGAGGCGGTGGACCCGGACGCCCGCACCCTGCGCTACGCGATCTTCGACCCGACCTACTTCATCGAGATCCTGCACGACGGCGAGTCGCCGCCACGGTTCGAACGGAGCACGGGGCCGTGCCGGATGGACATCGTGAAGCCCCGGCCCGATCCCGCAGTCGTCGCGCGCGCGCTGGCGCTGGACTTCAGCCAGACCGGCGGGACAGACCTCGGACGCCACTTTGCCGAGCAGGTCACCGTGCACTGCGACTGAAGTGGCCCGGATCATCCTGTTCAACAAGCCGTGGGGGGTGCTGAGCCAGTTCACCGACCCGGAGGGCCGGCCGACGCTCGCCGATTACATCCGGATCCCGCGGGTGCACGCGGCCGGGCGCCTCGATCGCGACAGCGAGGGCCTGGTGGTATTGACGGACAACGGCCGCCTGCAGGCCCGGCTCAGCGACCCGCGCCACCATGCGGGCAAGACCTACTGGGTCCAGGTGGAAGGCCGGCCGGGAGCCGAGGCATTGCAGGCCCTGCGCGGCGGGATGGAACTGCGCGACGGTCCGACCCGGCCCGCCCGGGTCGAGCCGATGGAGCCCCCGGAGATCTGGCCGCGCGACCCGCCTGTGCGTGTGCGCCGCCAGATTCCCACCCGATGGCTCGCGATCACGCTCACCGAGGGCCGCAACCGGCAGGTCCGGCGCATGACCGCGGCGGTCGGCCACCCGACCCTCCGTCTGGTCCGCTACCGGGTCGCCTCCTGGACCATCGACGGCATTCCGCCGGGCGAATACCTGGAAGTCGGCCACTCGCGCTGAGCTGCGGCGCCGGAACGTTCGAAAAAATTCCTCATGTTCCCATTGCGGTAGCCGCCATTGTTGAGGAAGATAGCGAGAACCTGAGCCCTGCCCCTTAAGCCCTGCCCCCCTCGCGAAGGAGTCGGTGAAATGCGCCTCGGCACCATGGCCTGTGCAGTCCTGTTTCTCGTGCTTGCCGGCACGGGCCAGGCCGGAACCGATGCCGCCGACAGCGGGTTCAGTCTCGAGCGCGGGCTGTTCGTGCTCGCCGAGCGTGCACTGCGGAACAACGATGACCGCGCCTTCCAGACCACCCGGCGGGCGCTGACCGGCTACCCGCTGCTGCAGTATCTCGACTACCGTCGCCTCGCGCGCAATCTCGGCGCCGCCGATCCGCGGGAGATCGCGGAATTCATCGAGACCCACGGGGACGGCCCCCTCGCCCGCCTGCTGCGCAACAGCTACCTCGACCACCTGGCCGGGGAGAAGCGCTGGCAGGCATTCCTGCGCTTCGCGGCCTATGGGGGCCCGCTGTCCACCGAGCTGACCTGCTTCCACAAGCAGGCCCTGCTGGAGACTGGCCAGCGGCAGCAGGCCCTCGCCGACGTGGAGTCGATCTGGCTGCACGGCCACTCCCGCCCGAATGCCTGCGACCCGGTCCTCGACGCCTGGCGCGACGCCGACCGTCTGACCCCGGAACTGGCCTGGCAGCGGCTGGAACTGGCGATGGCGGCGGGGCAGACCGGTCTTGCGCGCTACCTGCGCCGCTACCTCTCCGCCGCCGACCGCGCCTGGGCCGACCGCTGGCTGGAGCTGGCGGCCAATCCCGAAGGGGTCACCGGTGCCGACTTCGATGCGCAAGACCACCGCGCCGCCGGCGGGATGCTGGAGGATGGCTTCCTGCGCCTGATCCGGCGCAGCCCCGAGGACGCGCTGGAGGCGTGGACCGCCCATGGTCATCGCCTCGGTCTGGATGGGGAGCGGCAGGCGCGTATCCAGCACGCGCTGGCGCTCAGGCTGGCGGTGCGCGGGCTGCCGGAGGCGCTTCCGTTCATGGCCTCCCTGCCGGAAACGGTCTTCGACGATCAGCTGCGCCAGTGGCAGCTGCGCGCGGGTCTGCGGGACCGGGACTGGAACACGGTAATCGCCGCGGTCGACGGAATGGGCCCCGATACCGGTACCGAGGCCCGGTGGCAGTACTGGCGGGCACGGGCCCTGGAACAGGTGGGGCGGGAGGACGAGGCGGAGCGCGCCTACCGCCAGGCCGCGCGCGAGCGCAATCTCCACGGCTTCCTCGCAGCCGACCGGCTGGGCCAGCCCTACCGCATCGGCCACGAGCCGCTCGCGGTCCCGGCACAACGCAAGCAGGAGGTCGCCGGTATCCCGGCGATCCAGCGCATGCGCGAACTGGTGCTGCTCGAACGCTACACCGAGGCGCGCCGCGAATGGGCGCACATGATCAACCACCTGTCGACCGACGAACAGGAGGCGGCCGCGCGCCTGTTCGCGGACTGGGGCTGGCATGACCGGGCGATCTTCACCGTCGCGCGCGCCCGCAGCTGGGGCGACATCGACCTGCGCTTTCCGCTCGCGTTCTCGGACCTGATCGTGGACGGCGCCCGCGGCCAGGGCATCGATCCGGCGTGGGCGATGGCGATCGCCCGGCAGGAGAGTGCCTTCCTGCACGACGTGCGCTCCAGCGCCGGCGCCCTGGGCATCATGCAGATCATGCCCGCCACCGGACGCTCGGTGGCCGGCGCCGCCGGGGTGAGCATCCGCAGCAACGGGGACATCCTGGACCCGCTGACCAACACGCGGCTTGGAACCTATTACCTGCGCCGCAACCTGGACAAGTTCGGCGGGCACAGCCTGCTGTCCACCGCGGCCTACAACGCCGGGGCCCACCGCGTGCGCAGCTGGCTTCCGGAGCAGGGGCAGGTGGATCCCGACATCTGGGCGGAGCTGATCCCGTTTCACGAGACCCGCGACTACGTGCAGCGTGTGCTGGCCTATCGGGTGATCTACGCAGTGCGGCTCGGCGTCACCCCGCCGTCCCTGAGCACGCTGCTGTTTCCGGTGACCCCTGCGGACCGGCTCGCGCAGGCGCGCGAATCCCACCTGGCCGGGCTCGGGCTCTACGGCCCGATGCGGATCGCCAGCCAGGAGATCTGCGACGCCCCGGGCTACACCGCCCAGTCCTGCCTCTGACGCAAAAGGGCCCGGCCGCCTGCGGCCGGGCCGTCATTCCGTCACCGCCTCCGCGCGCAGCCGCGTCGCGATCCCGTCGGCCAGCCGCTGCCACTCGGCGGCGGCCCCGGGTTCGAGCCGCTCGGCGGTGACCGCGCGGAAGTGCCCGAGCCAGACGTCGACGTCTGCGTCCGACAATCGAAGCGGCCGATGCCTTCCGACCATGTCGAACTGCGGCGGACGTTCCAGCCTCCCGCCCAGGCTCAGGAACCAGAAGTCGCAGACCCGGCGCAGATGCGCCTCGTGGTCCTCGATGCGCGCAAAGTGGTGCCCGATCGCCGGGTCGGCGGCAAGGCGGTCGTAGAGGACCCGCACCACCCCTTCGATGCCTTCGCGCCCGATGCGCTCGCTCAAGGGCACCAGTCTGCGGTAGGGCATGCGGCCTCCTGACGCCGGGGCGGGATCCGGGTATCCTCCGCGCGGAGTCGTGTGGACCCGAGAGCCGATGCGGAGGAGCCATGGAACCGTGGATCGAAACCGTCTGCAAGTCTATCGCGAATGCCACCGGCACGGCCTTCGAGCCCGCGGACCGTGCGGGAGTCGGCGGGGGCTCGATCAGCCAGGGCTTCCGCCTGACCGGGACCGATGGCCGCCGCTTCTTCGTGAAGCGCAATCACCGGCGCCACCGGGCAATGTTCGAGGCCGAGGGCGCGGGACTCGCCGAACTGGCGCAGTGCAGGCAACTGAGGGTGCCGGTGCCGGTGACCCTCGCCGATCACGGCGACGCCTGCTTTCTGGTGCTGGAGCACCTGGACCTGGGCGGACGCCCGGACGGTGCCAGACTCGGTTACGCGATCGCGGCACTGCATGCGATCCGTGGCGAGCGCTTCGGCTGGGCGCAGGACAACTTCATCGGCAGCACACCCCAGCCGAATGCCCCGGAGCCGAACTGGACCGCCTTCTACCGCGAACACCGTCTCGCCTTCCAGCGGCGCCTGGCAACGGACAACGGCGCTGGTCGCGGCCTGATCGACGCGGTCTCGCAGCTCGAGTCGGAACTCGGGGCACTGCTCGACGACCATCAGCCGGCACCGTCCCTGCTGCACGGCGATCTGTGGAGCGGCAACTGGGGATTCGTCCGTGACGGAACGCCCACGGTGTTCGATCCGGCGGTGTACTACGGCGACCCGGAGGCCGACCTCGCGATGATGGAACTCTTCGGGCACCCGGGGCCGGACTTCTTCGCCGCCTACAGCGAGCGCCGGCCGCTGGATCCGGGCTATCCGGTCCGGCGCGGACTCTACAACCTCTACCACATCCTCAACCACTTCAACCTCTTCGGCGGTGGTTACGCGGTCCAGGCCGAGCGCATGGCGCGCGGGCTCCTTGCGGAACTGCGCTGAGAGGCGCGGAGACCCCGCTGCCCGCCCGGCAGTCGAGACGGAGGAAATTTGCCCGCCCGGGTGCTAGGGTAAGCTCCCGGACCGGCGGACCGGACGCGGTCGCTATCCGGTTTCGCACCCGCCCTTCTTCCAGCCGAGGTCGACATCATGGATTTCGCTGTCCTGCTCCATCCCGAGGTGGTCCTCATCGCCATTCTGCTGGCACTGGTCGGCGCGCTGCTGGGCTTCGCGCTGGGCAATGGCCTGCAGGCGAGGCGTGGCGCGGAGGCGCTCGCCGCCGCGAACCGCACCCACACCCGTTCGATTGCCGACCTCGAGGCCGACAACACGGACAGCCTCAGACGCATGCGCGAGGGTCACGCGGAAGAGCTCAGGCGGCTGCGTGGCCAGCATGCGAAGGAGCTCGAAGCGGCGCGGGAGGAGTCCGCTGCCGAACTGGCACGCGTGAACAACGAGCACGCGGCGCTGGTGGACCGGATGAACCAGGCCAACAATGCCAACATCCGCGAACTCAGGGCCGAATACGACGCCGCGCAGAAGGCGCTGGAGGAACAGCAAGGCACGGAGGCGAAGAGGATGCGGGAGGAAACCGAGCGGACCCTGCAGATGTTCCGCGACGAGCAGAACCATGCGACCGAGGCCCTGCGCAGCGAACACCAGGCGACGCTGCAGTCGCTGAAGGCGGACCACGCCGAGTCGACTGCGGCGATGCAGCGGGCCCAGGACGAGATGCGCGAGCGCCTGGAGTCGGAACACAAGCGCCGGGAGGACGAGCTGCGCGGGCAGGTCCGGGAGCTCGAGTCCGCGCAGGAGAGGCTGCACGAGGAAAACCGGACCCTGCAGGACACCATCCGCGAGCTGAACGAGAGCATCAAGGAGGCCAAGCGCAACAACACCTTCTCGCTGTCGAAATCGGGCGAGCGGCTGATCCGCGTGATCCGGAGCGTGCAGGATCTCGCACAGGAACTCGACGAGACCTCCCGCGCGGTGAGCGACGGCGATTATTCGGTGTTCGACGCGATCCAGGATCAGCGCGACCGGGACGTGATGCTGAAACTCACCGGGGGCGCTCGGTCGATGGAGGACGGTCCCGATATGCCCCGCGAATCCGAGGCGGCACCGGAGGGCTCCGGGCAGGAGGGAAACCGGGCCTGACCGACCTCGGTGGCGAGTCGCCACCCTCGACGTTGAAGGCTCCCTCCCCCGCTTGCGGAGGACGCCTGGGGGGGCGTGGCGAAAGTCAGCCCGGCGCGCCGCCGTCCTCCGGCGCGGTGATGGCGCCGGCATCGCGGCACAGCAGCAGGCCGCGGGCCTGCCCCCCGGTGCGTTCGCGCAGCACGGCCCAGCCCTCGGGTGCCGGCAACCCGCTCTCCTGTTCGACGTAGACCCGCGCCGCGGGAGCGAGCCAGTCGCCGGCGAGCAGGGCCTGCAGAACCGGCGCCACCAGGCCCTTGCCGAAGGGCGGATCGACGAAGACCACCGCGAACGGACTCCACCCCGAGGCCCCGCGCCCGGCGGCGAGCAGGCGCAGGGCATCGGCGCGCTGCACGCTCACCTGTGCCGCCCCGAGCGCCGCGCGGTTGGCCTCGAGCTGCCGCACGGCCAGCGGGTCCCTCTCCACCAGCAGCACGGATGCGGCCCCGCGCGACGCCGCCTCGAACCCCAGTGCCCCGGTGCCGGCGAAGACATCGAGCACCACCGCGCGCGCGAGCACGGGCTGCAGCCAGTTGAACAGGGTCTCGCGCTGGGCGTCCGCGCTGGGGCGCAGGCCGGGTACCGGGGCGACCGGCAGCCAGCGCCGGCGCCAGTCACCGCCGATGATGCGCACCCGCGACGGGCGCCCCTGCCGGGTCACCCCTCGCCGCCGACCACGACCGTCACCAGCGTGTCGGGATCGATGTGCCGCCGAAGCGCCGCCTGCACCTCGTCGGCGCTCACCTCCTCGATGCGGTCGTTGTATGTGGACAGGTAGTCCAGCGGCAGGTCGTAGAAGGCCATTGTCGCGAGGTTCTGGACGATGCCCCGGTTCGACGCGAGACGCAGCGGAAAGCCCCCGGTGATGTTGGCCCGGGAGGCCTCCAGCTCCTCGACGTCCACACCATCCCGGTGCAGGCGCTCCAGTTCGTTGTGCAGGACCTCCAGGGCCTCGTCGATCTGGTCGGTGCCGGTCTGCATGTTGACCAGGAAGGGCCCCTCCGCCGCCATCGGTCTCACGGAGCTGAAGACCGAGTAGGCCAGGCCGCGCTGCGTCCGCACCTCGCGGAACAGCCGCGAGATGAATCCGCCCCCGCCCAGGGCGTGATTGGCCACGGTCAGCGGATAGTAGTCCGGGTCGTCGCGGCGCAGTGCCGGCGCTCCCATGAAGATGTGCGCCTGCTCGGACGGGAAGGGGATGCGCTCGGTGACCGGAGCCTCGAGCGGTGGCACGCGAGGGAGCGCTGGTGCCCGCTCGCCGGCAGGAAGCGCCGACGAGATGCGCTCCGCGAGCGTCTCCGCCTCGGAGCGGGAGATCGCCCCGGTCAGTGCCAGCACCGCATTGCCGGCGGTATAGAACTCCTCGTAGAAGGCCATTACCTCCTCGCGGCCCAGCGTGGGGATCGTTTCCTCCCGACCGTTCGGGGGATTCGCATAGGGGTGATCGGCGTACATCAGCTGGTAGAAACGGCGGCTGGCGACCGAGCCCGGTTCCTGGCGCTCGCGTTGCAGGGCCTGGAGCATCTGCCGCCGCTCGCGGGCGAGCCCCTCCTCGGGGAAGGCCGGGGCGGCGAGCAGCTCCGTGAACACCTCCATGGCCTCGTCCATCCAGTCCGGCTCGGTCAGGGTGCGCAGGGTGACGATGCCCATGTCGCGCGCCGAACTGGTGCTGAAGCTTGCGCCGGCCGCCTCGAAGCGCTCCGCCAGCGTGTCCGCATCCATCGCCCCGGTGCCCAGGCTCAGGGCATCGCTGGTCAGCCGGGCAAGACCGCTGCGCTCGCCGTCGCGCGCGGCGCCGGCGTCGAAGGTCAGCCGGATGTCCACCATCGGCAGCGTGGGTGCCGGCGCATAGAGCACGCGCGTGCCCGACTCCGTCTCCCACTCCTCGATCTCGACCGCCTGCACCGGTGGCGCGGCCAGGAAGGCTGCAACCAGGGCGAGGGCCGCGGCCCGCAGGAGCGACCGCGATCGCGCCCGGACCGGCGCCGCCAAGGGCGGATAGGTCTTCATGCCTCACCTCCGATGGGAAGCGGATGCAGCTCACCGATGGTCAACCGGTCGGGTACCAGATACTCGCGGGCGACGCGCTGGACGTCCTCGGGGGTGACCGCCCGGATCCGCTCGACGTACTCCTCGGACACGTGCCAGCCAAGACCCACGGTCTCCAGCATGCCCAGCTCGAAGGCCTGGGCGCGAATCGAGTCGCGCTGGAAGATCTCGGAGGCGATCACGCGCGCCTGCACCCGCTTCAGCTCGGTGGTCTCCACCGGCTCATCCTTCAGGCGCTTGATCTCCTCGAGCAGCGCGTGCTCCAGTGTCTGGAGATCGGTGTCGCTCGCGGGCACCGCCGCCACGGTGAACAGCGAGTCGAGGCGGCTGAAGGCGCTGTAGCGCGCGGAGGTGCTGTTGGCCAGCTCATGGCCGCGCACCAGCCGGCGCGAGAAGCGGGAGGCGTCGCCGGAGTCGAGGATGCCCGCCGCCACGATCAGCGCATAGGCATCCGACGGGTCGTCCAGCGTCATCAGCACCGGGGTCTTCCAGCCCATCATCAGGTACGGGAGTTCCGCCGGGACCCGCATCGCGATGCGGCGCTCGCCCCGCTGCGGGGTCTCGGCGCGCGGCTTGCGGGCGGGTAGCTCGCGGGCCGGGATCGGGCCGAAGTGGCGCTCGGCGGCAGCGATCACCGCATCCGGTTCCACGTCACCGACCACCACAAGGACCGCGTTGTTGGGCGTGTACCAGGCGTCGTACCACTCCTGCAGGTCCTCAAGGGTGTAGGCCTCGATGTCCGTCATCCAGCCGATCACGGGGTCACCGTAGGGTTGGTTGAGGAAGGCGGTCGCGTAGAACTGCTCGCGCAGCAGCGAATTGGGGCGATCCTCGGTGCGCAGCCGCCGTTCTTCGACCACCACGCGCCACTCCGGCTGGAACTCCTCCTCGGTGAGCCGCAGCCCGTGCATGCGCTCGGCCTCCATCGCCATCATCGTCTCCAGGTGCTCGCTGCCGATGACCTGGAAGTACCCGGTGTAGTCGGGACCGGTAAAGGCGTTCTCCTGCCCGCCGAGCCGGGACACGATGCGCGAGAATTCCCCGGCCGGGTACTCCTCGCTGCCCTTGAACATCATGTGCTCGAGCATGTGTGAAATGCCGGTGATGCCGCTGTGTTCGTCCACGGAACCAACCCGGTACCAGACCTGGCTGGTGACCACCGGGGCGCGGTCATCCACCTGCACCAGCACCGTCAACCCGTTGTCGAGGCGGTGCTCGACCACCCCGCTGGATGCGGAACTCCCCAGCGGGGCGAGCATCAGGCAGAGCATCAGCAGGCTCGGGAAAAGGCGTCTCATCATCTTGGGACCTCGTGATAGCATGGCGACCATCTGTCTTGACCATGGCCGCCATGTTCGGTTTCCGAAAAAAAGAACCCTCCGCCGCGGAGACCCAGGAGCGCGCCGGCCTGTTCGCGCGCCTCAAGCAGGGACTCGCAAAGACCGGCAGGGTCCTCAGCACCGACATCACCGAGCTGTTCCGCCGCAAGATCGACGATACGCTGTTCGAGGAACTCGAGGAGCGCCTGCTGCTCGCCGACGTCGGGGTGGACGCGACGCAGCAGATCATGAACCAGATCACGCGAGCGGTGAAGCGTGGCGAGCTCGGCGACGCGGAGGCCCTGATGCAGGCCCTCGAGCAGTCGATGACGGAGATCCTCGAACCGGTGGAGGCGCCGCTGCGGATCCCGCCCGAGCGCAGCAGACCCTTCTCGATCCTGGTGGTCGGCGTCAACGGCGCCGGAAAGACGACCACCATCGGCAAGCTGACCCACCACCTGCGCGCGGAGGACTACTCGGTCCTGCTCGCCGCCGGTGACACCTTCCGCGCCGCGGCGGTAGAGCAGCTGCAGACCTGGGGCGACCGCAACGGCGTACCGGTGGTCGCGCAGGGCCTCGGCGCCGATTCCGCCTCGGTGGTCTTTGACGCGCTGCAGGCCGCGCAGTCGCGGCGCACCGACGTAATGATCGCGGACACCGCGGGGCGTCTGCACACCCAGCACAACCTGATGGACGAGATCCGCAAGGTCCGGCGGGTGATGGGCCGTCTCGACCCCGACGCACCCGACGAGGTGCTGCTGGTGATCGACGGCGGGACCGGCCAGAACGCACTGGCCCAGGCCCGGCAGTTTCACGAGGCGCTCGGCGTGACCGGGCTCGTGGTCACCAAGCTCGACGGGACCGCCAAGGGCGGCGTGCTGTTTGCGCTGGCCCGGCAGCTGGGCATCCCCGTGCGCTTCATCGGCGTCGGCGAGCGCGCCGAGGACCTCCAGCCCTTCGAGGCCCGCGCCTTCGTGCGCGCGCTGCTGAACCGCTCGGACAGCTGACCGCGCGGAGCGGCGAGGCCATGATCCGGCTGCACCGTGTGACCAAGCGCTTCGCCTGCGGGACCGAGGCCCTGCGCAACGTCAGCCTGCGCGTGGACGCCGGCGCCCTGGCCTTCCTGACCGGCCCGTCCGGCGCCGGCAAGAGCACGCTGTTGCGGCTGATCGCGCGGCTGGAGCGCCCAACCCGGGGCCGGATCATGGTCAACGGCCTGGACCTCGGGTCCCTGGCCCGGCGGCGGGAGCCGCAGTTCCGCCGCAACATCGGCCTGGTGTTCCAGGATCACCGGCTCCTGTTCGACCGCCCGGTGCACGCCAACGTCGCGCTGCCGCTGGAGATCCTCGGTTACCGGCGCACGGAGGCGCGCAAGCGGGTGCGGGCGGCGCTGGACAAGGTCGGCCTGCTCCAGAAGGAGAACGCCCAGCCGCAGACCCTGTCCGCCGGCGAACAGCAGCGGGTGGGCATCGCCCGCGCGATCGTGCACCGCCCGGCACTGCTGCTGGCGGACGAGCCGACCGGCAATCTCGACCCGGAGCTTTCGCGCGAGATCATCCAGCTGTTTCTCGACTTCAACCGGGTCGGCATGACCGCGCTGATCGCCAGTCACAACCTCGGACTGATCTCCGCGCTCGGCAGGCCGGTGCTGCACCTGGAGAACGGCCGCCTGGAGGCGCGTCACGTGACCGAGCCCCGGAGCGGCGGGTGAAGGTCCGGGGCGACCGCGCCGGGTACCTGGAGGCCTGGCTCTACAATCATGCGGAGGCCGCCCGCCGGAGCCTTTGGCGGCGTGCCCGCGCCCCGGGCCAGACGCTGATCCTGGTCGCGGTGCTCGGGTTCATCCTCGCACTGCCCGCCTATCTGTGGCTATTGCTGGACAATGCCCGGGCCCTCTCCGAGGGCGTCGACCACGAGCCACGGATCGCGCTGTACCTCGACCTGGACGGGGATGAGATGCTGAGCGCGGTGGCGGCGCAGATCGATGCGCTGCCCGGCGTCGCGGAGGTCGCCGCGATCGGAGCCGACGAGGCGCTGGCCGCCTACCGGGCCAGCCTGCCCGATCCCGGGCTCCTGGACTGGCTCGAGGAGAACCCGCTGCCGGCGATCATCGAGGTGCTGCCGCGGGAACGCAGCCCGGAGGCCCTGGCGGCAATGGAGCGGCAGCTAGCGGCCCTGCTCCCCGAGGCCACCGTCGTCAGCGACCACGAGTGGGTGCGCCAGCTCGCGGCCCTGCATGCGGCCGGCCTGCGCGTACTCGTGCTGGTCTCGGCACTGCTCGCGCTCGGGATTACGCTGATCCTTGCGGTCGCCTCCGCGGCGGAACTGCGGGAGCGGCACGAGGAGATCGCGATCTCGCGCATCAGCGGCGCCACCGACCGCTTCCTGCGCCGCCCGTCGCTGTACGGGGGACTGGTGCTCGGGCTGGGCGGCGGGCTGTTCAGTCTCATCCTGCTGGGGCTCGGGGTGGTCCTGACCCGGCCCCCGGTCGAGGAGGCCGCGACGGCCTTCGGGATACCGTTCACCTTCACCGGTCCGCAGGCCCGGATCGGGTTGATGCTCCTCGGCGCGGGACTGCTGCTGGGCTGGACCGGAGCCCGGCTGGGCAGCGCCGCCGCCCTGCGGGATTGAGCCTGCCGGGCCGACGCGGTGGCGAATTTCTGCCGGAACACGCAGGGCATTTAGCACTCTAAGAGGCACATTGCTAAACTTTACGAGTTTTTCCAAGGGGGACATCCATGAACCACGCACTGGTACCAAGGCACGTGGACATGCCCGTCCCGGTCGGCAATCTGGACCAGTACATGGCGGCGGTCAGCCGCATCGAGGTCCTCGGGGCGGAAGAGGAGCGGCAACTGGCCCGGTCGCTGCGCGAGTCGCACGATCTCGACGCGGCGCGGCGCCTCATTCTGCACAACCTGCGCTTCGTGGTGCACATTGCCCGCGGGTACTCCGGATACGGCCTGCCGCTGGGCGACCTGATCCAGGAGGGCAACGTGGGCCTGATGAAGGCCGTGCGCCGCTTCGACCCGGAGCAGGGCGTGCGTCTGGTCTCGTTCGCGGTGCACTGGATCCGCGCCGAGATCCACGAGTTCATCCTGCGCAACTGGCGCATCGTGAAGGTCGCGACGACCAAGGCGCAGCGCAAGCTGTTCTTCAACCTGCGCCAGGCCAAGCGGCGTCTCGGATGGCTGAACCCGGAAGAGGTCTCGGCCGTGGCCCAGGATCTCGGCGTGCCCGAGAGCGATGTCCTGGAGATGGAGAGCCGTCTCGCCAGCCGCGACACCAGCTTCGACCCGGACCCGGTCGACGACGAGGACCGCAACCATCGGGTACCGGCGGAACAGCTCTCCGGCACGCCGGACAACGACCCGGCGCGGATCGTCGAGGATGCCGACTGGGACCGCCACTACCAGGCACAGCTGCAGCGTTCCCTGAGCACGCTGGACGCGCGTACCCGGGACATCCTGGTCCGCCGCTACCTGATCGAGCCAAAGGCGACGCTGCACGACCTGGCGGCGGAGTACGGCGTCTCCGCCGAACGCATCCGCCAGATCGAGAACCGCGCGTTCAAGGGCCTCCGCGAGGCCCTCGCCGCCTGACCCGTAGACCCGTAGGGTGGGCCAAGCGCAGCGGACCCACCGCCCGGCCCCGGCGCCTGACCCGTAGACCCGTAGGGTGGGCCAAGCGCAGCGGACCCACCGCCCGGCCCCGGCGCCCCGGTGGGCACACTCCGTTTTGCCCACCCTACCCCCACCCCAATGTAGGGTGGGCCAAGCGCAGCGGGCCCACCGCCCGGCCCCGGCGCCCCGGTGGGCACACTCCGTTTTGCCCACCCTACCCCCACCCAATGTAGGGTGGGCCAAGCGCAGCGGGCCCACCATCCCGGCCCCGGCGCCCCGGTGGGCACACTTCGTTTTGCCCACCCTACACGGGCCACCCCGCATCCCGGAATCCCTGCGATCCGGGGTGGCAAATCCGATTCCGGCGCGAGTTGCTATCCTTTCCGGCATGCGCCGGATCCCCGTTGAACCCGTCGTCCGACCCGCGGTACCGCAGCCCCTGATTGCCACGGAGGCGCGGCGGCTGGCGCGGCGCCGGCCGACTGCGGACGCTCCTCAATACGCACGCCACGGCTGATGAGCGAACCCGGGCAACAGCATCCGGGTCAGCTCTGGCCCTCCGCGGACTACCAGCGCCAGGTGGAATGCCTGCGCTCGGCGGTGGGAAGGACGGTCTACCTGGTCGAACTCGCGGCCTCGCCGATCACGCTGGGCGTGCGCCAGACCGGTCAGGCGCACGTGCTGGTGGATGTGATCGAATTTGCCCGTCCGGACCCGGCGCGCGGTCTTGCGCCGCACATGATCGTCCTGGACGACGGGCGGGGGATCAACCTGGGGCAGCTGGTGCGGGTCAGCGTCGACCGCGCCTACGACCCGTCAGCGGCGCAGACGCTGTACCTGGACCGGGAGCTGCAGCAGCAGCTTCTGCTGCGCAAACGCAGGCTCTCCAGGGCCTTCATCGCGCATCGTGCACGCCTGCTGCTGGGTCAGGTGCTCGGGAAGGCCGAGTCTCCGTCCCTGGAGACCGATCGGGATCGAGCGGGAGGACCGGCCCTAGTCGGCGAACAGGATCACCGAGAAGAAGCTGAGCCACGACATGAGGATCAGGATGATGATCAGCGTCAGGGGGAGATTCTCGAAGGTGAACCAGTCGCGCATCGTCGGCGATTCCGTCAGTAATCTGTGGCGGAAGGGTATGACGAAGCACGCCGGGACGCAACACGCGTGCGGGCCGGCAGCAGGTCCGCTCAGCGGCGGTCGTCCTCGCGCGGCGGCTCCGCGTCCTCGTCGCTGCCCTGAGGACGGCGCGCGTCCTCGTTGCCGGGGATCAGCGGATCGTCGTCATCCATCAGGATGCGGTAGGCCGGCCCCTCCATGTCCTCGTACTGGCCGGAGCGGATCGCCCAGAACAGCGCGCCGCCGATGATGACCACCAGCATCAGGGCTATCGGGATCAGCATGTAGAGCACTTCCATGGCACTAGTGTAGCAGGCGGCTCCCGCGGGTTTGCGGCAACCCGGGCAGGGTGAGGTTCCTCAGCCGTCGCGGGCGGGCCGTATCACGTTGGCCGCGAGCGGCCGGCGCGTGTCCGTCTCCGGCAACAGCTCCTTCACGTCGCGTCGCAGCCTCAGCGCGTTGCCGACCACGATCAGCGAACTCAGCGACATTCCCAGCGCGGCCAGCCACGGGGTCAGGAGGCCGGTCGCCGCCACCGGCAGCGCGACGCCGTTGTAGCCGACGGCCCAGATGATGTTCTGGCGCACGATGCGCAGCGTCTCGCGCCCCTGCCGGATGGCGGCCGGGATCGCCTCCAGATGATCGGACATCAGCACCAGGTCCGCCTGGGTCTGGGCGATCCGGGTACCACTGCCCATCGCCAGGGACACGTCCGCGCCCGCGAGCACGGGGGCATCGTTGATGCCCTCGCCGGCCATCAGCACGATCTCGCCCCGTTCCTGGCGCCCGCGCACGTACGCCACCTTGTCCTCCGGCGTCATGCCCCCATGCGCCTCGGCAATGCCGGCGTTCGCGGCAAACGCGGCGGCCGCCTCGGGCCGGTCCCCGGACAGCAGCACGACCTCGAGACCCAGTTCCCTCAGTTCGGCCACCGTCTCGCGCACGCGCGGGCGCGGCTGGTCGGCAAACCAGAACACGCCGAGCACCTCGCCGGCACGCGCCAGCCAGACCGCCGTCGCCTCCGAGTGCGCCGCGGGCGGGCGAACCCCGTCCGGGATCCGGTCCAGGCCGACGAAGCCGGGCGCACCCACGCGGACCTCCGCGCCGTCCAGCAGCGCGGAGAGCCCCCGGCCCGGTACGTTGCGGACCCGTTCCAGCGGCGGGGCGGTCACCGCCCCGGCGGCCTCCACCAATGCCTTCGCCAGCGGATGCTCGGAGTGGCGCTCCAGCGCGGCCGCCATCGCCACCAGCTCGCCCTCCTCCATGCCCGGCGCCAGTGCCTGGGTCGCCACCCACTGCGGCCGGCCGACGGTCAGCGTCCCGGTCTTGTCGAAGCACACCACCCGCGCCCGCGCGAGGTCCTCCACCGCCTGCCCTCGCGTGAGCAGCAGACCGATGCGCGAGAGTACGCCGGTGGTGGTGGTGATCGCCACCGGCGTCGCCAGCGCCAGCGCGCAGGGGCAGGTGGCCACCAGCATTGCCACCACCACCCAGAAGGCGCGGTCGGGCGCGATCCAGAAGTACCAGACCGCGCCGACCAGCGCGGTCATGATCAGCACCGCGGCGGTGAAGTGCCCGGTGCCCCTCTCCGCCATGCGCGCCAGGCGGGGCTTGTCGGTCTGTGCGCGGTCGAGCAGGCGCTGGATCGCCGCCAGTGTGGTCTCGGCACCGACCCGGGTCACCCGCACGACCAGTGGACTGTCCACGTTCACCGTACCGCCGGTGACCGCGTCGCCGACCCGGCGCAGGCACGGTTCCGGCTCGCCGGTCAGCAGCGCCTGGTTCACCGTGGACTCACCGTCGTCGACCAGCCCATCGGCCGGCAGCGGCTCGCCCGGCCGCACCCGGACCCGGTCGCCGGGCGCCAGCTCGGCCACCGGCACCTGCTCGTCGCTGCCGTCGGCGGCGACCCGGGTGGCCACTGCGGGAATCAGGCGGTCGAGGCGGTCGATCGCCTGGCTGGAGCGCTGGCGCGCCATCAGTTCCAGGTAGCGGCTGGTCAGCAGAAAGAAGACGAACATCGCCACCGACTCGAAGTAGACGTGCTCGCCGGTTCCCAGGATTACCGACCAGAGGCTGGCGAAATAGGTGCCAAGGATCGCCAGGCTCACCGGCACGTCCATGCCCGGCCTTCCGTGCAGAAGATCACGCCAGGCGCTCCGGAAGAACGGCACCGCGGAGTAGAAGACCACCGGGGTCGTCAGCCCGGCCGCGACCCAGCGCATGAACTGCAGCAGGTCGGCATGAGTCTCGTCGGAGTGGCCGAGCCACAGGGCCACCGCCAGCATCATCACCTGCATCATCCCCAGGCCGGCCACGGCCAGCCGGCGCAGCGCCACGTGACGCTCGCGCTGAAAGGCCTTGTCCCGCGTGCCGGGATCGTAGGGATGGGCCCGATAGCCGATATTCCGGATCGCCTGCAGGATGTCGGACAGGGCGATGCGCTCCGGATCCCAGCGCACCCGCGCCCGGTGGGTGGAGTAGTTCACCGAGAAGTCGGTCACGCCGGACAGCGTGCGCACGTGCCGCTCGTTGAGCCACACGCAGGCCGCGCAGGTGATGCCCTCGAGGATCAGCGAGGCCTCGCGCAGCATGCGGCCGGAGGCCCGGTCGGGTTCATCGGTGACGAACTGGCGCTGCACCTCGGGCTCGTCGAAGAGCTTCAGCTCGCGCAGCTCGTCCGGGATCAGCGGTTCCCCCGGAGCGCCGGCCGGTGCAGTCCGGTGGTGATAGTAACCGCCCAGGCCGTTGTCGATGATCGCGTTCGCCACCGCCTGGCAACCGGCACAGCAGGTCTCGCGCGCGCGTCCCTCGAACTGCACCGGGTAATGCGCCCCGCGGGGCACCGGCAGGCCGCAGTGGAAGCAGCCGGCCTCGGTGTCCGTTGCGCCGGGGCTGTCCTGCGCAGGGGGCTGAGGCTGCGTCATCCGCGTCTCGGGCAAGCTGGCGCCTCCCCAACCCTGCCCCGCAGGCGGGCGAGGGATATCAGGAGCGCGCCGTATGGAGTGCGGGAGCTTGCTCCCGCTTTGCCCTGCAGGAGGCTCGCCTCCTGCCGCGGAAGCGAACTTCCGCGGGTGAAAGCGGGAGCAAGCTCCCGCACTCCACAACCAGAACGGAGCGCAAGGGAGCGCCGACCATGCAGCCGAGCTGGTGGCATGGACGACAACAAGGCATGCGCGCTGCCCGCGTTCTTCACGCTAACTGCGGCTCTCCCGCACGCGGGTACTGGCCTGCTGTTCGAAGGTATCCTCGCCGCTGCGCACCCGGAACAGCAGGTCCCAGCGGCCGGGAGCGGGCAGTGTCACCTCGGCCTGGTACAGTCCGGCACCCACTGCACGCATGGAGAAGGACTGGTCCAGGTTGAAATCGGACGCGCGCATGAACTGGCCCTCGATTGCCGCATTCGTGAGTGGTCGCCCGTCGCGGTCGGTGACGCGCACCTGGAACACCGCGGCCTCGCCGGCCTCGGGCCGTGACAGCCACCCCTGCCGGACCTCCCAGCCGAGGTGGCGCTGCTGGCGCATGGTGCCAAGATAGCTGGAGCCCTCGGCCAGGGCCTCCTTGCGCTCGCTGACGCGCGCGACCGTGCCGGGGAATCCGGAGGTGACCTCCGCGGCCTGGCTCTGCGGCTCCGGCAACAGCACGCCCACCAGGTGGCTGGGCATGCCATGGGTGGCGAAGGAGATCAGCAGCGCGTTGACGGTCGCGACCACGCCGAAGAAGGCGAGGATGATCAACGGCGCCCAGTGCAGGCGGCCGCGCCGCGCGTCCTTCGCCCGTTCCGATTCCTGCTGCGTGGTGATGATGCCGAGGCCATAGGGAACGATCACATACAGCGCCAGATGGATCGCGAAGACATCGGCGCCCGCCCAGTTCAGGATGGAGTACGGGATGAACACGACCATCGTGACCACGAAGATCAGCGCCGCCGTCTGGTATCCACGCAGGCTGGTGAACCGGTAGACCAGGAAGAACAGTGCCGCGATCAGCGCGACGCCGCCTCCGAGACTGATGACTAGATTCTCCATGCTGCAATCATCTCAACGAATCGATTGACCGGACCGGGGAATGCCGCCCGGTAGGCTCGCCTCCCGGTGCCGCTCCCGATCCCTGTAGGAGGCGAGCCCGCTTCGGCGATCCTGCAGGTGGTGACGGGGCTGAAGGGGGGCTGCTTCCCGCGGGACGCCGTAAATACATCCATGTAGGCTTGACGGCAGCATCCCTGCTGCCGACACCCGCGGGAAGCAGCCCCCCTTCAGCCCTTCGAAGCTGCTTGGAACCCCAACGCTCCACTCGTCGGGCCGCTGAACATACCCCATTGCCGACGTCCGCGCGACTCACGGGCGCAGGCTCATCTGCGAACTGACACGGACCGGATCCATCGTGCCGTCGCGGTCGGTGATCTCGAACTGCAGCGGGAGACGCGCGGGATGCTCCTCGTCGGGGTGGTAGCGCACGCGCGCGAGGACGGTGGTGCGCTGCGAGGGTTCGAGTTCGATCTCCTCGATCCGTCCGAGGTCGAGCGTGGCACCCTCCAGACCGACGACCTCGATGTCGAGGTCGAGGCTGCGCTGGGTCTTGTTGTTCAGCGCGATCTCGTAGCTGTTCTGGGTGCTGCCGTCCGACATCTGGACGAACAGTGGCTGGCGTACCTGGCTCACACTGGCATCGAGTTCCGCCCGACCGAGGATGCTCAGCACCAGCAGGCCGGTGACGACCAGGATTGCGCTGCCGTAGCCAACGGTCTTGAGCTTGAGGAAGCGCGTCTTCCGGCCCTCCAGCGCACTCTCGGAGGTGTAGCGGATCAGGCCTCTCGGCCAGCCCTGCTTGTCCATGATCGTATCGCAGGCATCGACGCACAGCGCGCAGTGGATGCACTCGATCTGCAGTCCGTCGCGGATGTCGATGCCGGTGGGGCAGACCTGAACGCAGTAGCCACAGTCGATGCAGTCGCCCACGCCCGCCTCCTGCCGCTGCTCGCGGCTCTTCAGGTCGCGCGTGGGCCTGGCCCGCCCGGCGGAGCCCTCGCCGCGCGTCTGGTCGTAGGAGACGATCAGCGTGTCGCGGTCGAACATCACCGACTGGAACCGGGCGTAGGGACACATGTAGGTGCAGACCTGCTCGCGGGCGAGTCCGGCGAAGGTGTAGGTCGTCAGCGTGAGCAGGCCGGCGGTGATGTACGCCGCATTGGCCGCATCGCCGGTGAAGAAGGCACGCACCAGCGCCGGCGCGTCGCCCCAGTAGAGCACGAAGCCGAGACCGGTCGCGAAGGCGACGAGCAGCCAGCTGGCGTGGGTGGCGCCGAGTTTCAGGATCTTCTCGGCGTTCCACGGCTGTTTCGACAGCCGGATGCGCGCCGGCCGCTCGCCCTGGATCCGGCGCTCCAGGAACATGAAGACGTCGGTCCACAGGGTCTGGAAACAGAAATAGCCGCAGAAGACCCGTCCGGCGATACCGGTGACCAAGAACAGCAGCAGGGCCGCGATCATCAGCAGACCGGCCAGCCAGAAGATGTCCTGCGGGTAGACGATGAGGTCGAAGAGATAGAAGCGCCGGTTCGGGATGTCGAACAGCACGGCCTGTGAAGGGCCCGTCTCGCGCTCCCAGCGCAGCCACGGCAGCAGGAAGAAGACCCCGTAGGCGAGCAGCAGAATGCCGGTCTTCAGGTTACGGAAACGCCCGCTCACCGATCGCGGATGGATCGGGGTGCGTGCCTCGAACAGCGTCTGGGACATCACGGACTCACCGGCCGGCGTCTGCCGGCATGCTTCGCGGATACAACAACGTGTGACGCCTCGGCCGGGGGGCCGTCCTGTGCATGACCGGTTCCGATCGTCGCGGTCATTCTAGACCCCGAGCCCCCCGGGTTGACCAGAAGGCATGGCGGGCTTGTGGGAGGCCGCGCGGCACCCGGGCGGCCCGGCCCGCCCAGGGGCGGGCGCCGGCGGGTCTTCCGTGCTACTGGCCGCCGCCCAGGGAGTGCACGTAGGCGGCGAGCACCTTGATTTCCGTCGGCGACAGGCGATCCGAGAAGGCGGGCATCACGCGCTGGACGCCGCCGCTCACGTAGGATGCGACCCGCGCGACCCGCTCGGCATCGTCTGCTGCTCCGGGTACGTCCACCAGTCCCCAGATGTTGTTGGTCAGGTTGGGCGCGCCCTGGGAGGTGCGGCCAGCCGCATCCATGCCGTGGCACTGGAAACAGCCGCCGAGTTCACCGGTGAAGATTTCGGCTCCGGCGCTGACGGCCTCGTCGTTCATCTCGTAACCGTTCAGGGAGAGCACGTACGAGGCGACCTCTTCCAGCTGGTCGCTGTTCAGGCTCTCGCGGTAGCCGGGCATGTAACCCAGGCGACCCAGAACCAGGGTCTCCTCGATCTTTTCCACCGTGCCGCCCCAGAGCCAGTGGTCATCGCGCAGGTTCGGGTACTGCTCCACCACGCCGGCCCCGCCAGTCTGATGGCAGGCCGCGCACCAGGTCCCGAAGGAGCCCTTCGCGTAGGCGTTCACGAAGCCCATCGCGTCGACGTCGGCGAGGATCTCGTCGTACTCCATCGCGCCCACGGTCTCCAGCATCTCGCGCTGACGTACCGCCTGGGTGCCGGTCTGCATGTCGCGGGCGAGCAGCGAGCGGGTATTCCAGTGCGTGGTGACCTCCTCGCCGTCTTCCGTGAAGGTGACGGTATTGAGCCCCTTGGTGAAGCCGTCACCGACCGGCCAGGCGGGAAACAGGATCCAGTACACGACCGCGAACACGACCGTCGCGTAGAAGCCCCACAACCACCAGCGTGGCAGCGGGTTGTTGTACTCCTCCAGGTTCGTGTCCCAGACGTGGCCGGTGGTATCGACCTCACCAGGCTTCTTGCTCGGTTTCTCGTTCGTGCTCATGACTGTTTTTCGCCCTTGTTGCGATCGCCGGAGGCGGCATTCGGATCCATCGGGGAATCCTCGTCGTCCAGCGGAATGTAGCGGTAGGACTCGAACCGCGTGGAACGCCGGCTGCTGGAGAAGAGGTAGATCACGATCGCGATGAACGTGCCCATGAACAGCAGCAGCGCGACGATCTTGCTGTTGCCCAGATCAGTGATCCAGCTCCAGAACTCAGCCATTGCAGATCCTCATGCCGTGTTCCCGCAGCCTCGTGGTCCGCTAGCGGAAGTCCGCAAACTCGCCCTCGGAGTACTCGTTGAAGTCCACCATGGTTCCCAGCACCTGCAGGTAGGCCACGATGGCGTCCATCTCGGAGATGAACGACGGGTCGCCGTCGAAATTTTCCTGCTGGGCCTGCGCGATCAGGTTGTCCTCTGCCTGGTTGATGTCGAGCATGGCCGCGGTCTCCTCACCGAAGCGCTCGACGTTGGCCTCGAGCTCCTGCTGGTTGATCGAGTAGGGCACGCCGACCCGCTTCAGCGCGATCATCCGATCCTCGACGTCGGAGAAGTCCAGCGGCGTGCTGGCCAGCCACGGATAGCCGGGCATGATCGATTCCGGCACCAGCGAGGTCGGTTTGATCAGGTGCTGCACCTGCCACTCGTTGGAGTACTTGCCACCGACGCGCGCGAGGTCCGGCCCGGTGCGCTTGGACCCCCACTGAAAGGGATGATCGAACTGCGATTCCGCGGCCAGCGAGTAGTGGCCATAGCGCAGCATCTCGTCACGGAACGGGCGCACCATCTGCGAGTGGCAGGTGTAGCAGCCCTCGCGCAAGTAGATGTCCCGGCCGCGCTGCTCCAGCGGCGTGTACGGGCGCACGCCCTCGACCTCCTCGATGGTGTCGTCGATGTAGAACAACGGCACGATTTCGACCAGACCGCCGATGCTGATCACCGCGAGGGTCAGAATGACCAGCAGACCGGCGTTGGTCTCGACACTTTCATGCTTCATGGTCTGGCTACTCCCCTCAGGATGCGCTGGCAGCGGTGGCGCGGGATTCATCGGCCACCGGCGCCGCACGCCTCGCCGTCAGGATGGTCATGGCAATGTTGAAGGCCATCAGCAGCATGCCGAGCAGGAAGAAACCGCCCCCGATCGCCCGCACCACGTAGGGCTTGTGCAGGAAGACCACCGACTCGGTGAAGGTGTAGGCCAGGTTGCCGTACTGATCGAAGGCCCGCAGCATCAGGCCCTGACCGATCCCGGCCACCCACATCGACACGATGTACAGCACGATGCCGATCGTGGCCAGGAAGAAGTGGATGTAGATCAGCCGCAGGCTGAAGATCTTCGTGTTCCACAACCGCGGGATCAGGTGATACAGCGAACCGAAGGTGATCATCGCCACCCAGCCGAGCGCTCCCGAATGCACGTGACCCACGGTCCAGTCCGTGTAGTGGGACAGCGCGTTCACGCTCTTCAGGGACATCATCGGCCCCTCGAAGGTGGACATCCCGTAGAACGACAGCGCGGTGATCAGGAACAGCATGATCGGGTCGGTCCGCAGTTTGTGCCAGGCACCGGACAGGGTCATGATGCCGTTGATCATCCCGCCCCACGAGGGCAGCAGCAGCAGGATCGAGAAGGTGGCGGCGAGGGTCGACACCCAGTCCGGCAGCGCGGTCCAGTGCAGGTGGTGCGCGCCCACCCACATGTAGAGGAAGACCAGCGCCCAGAAGTGGATGATCGACAGCTTGTAGGAATAGATCGGGCGCCCGGCCTGCTTGGGCACGAAGTAGTACATCATCCCGAGGAAGGCGGCGGTGAGGAAGAAGCCCACCGCGTTGTGCCCGTACCACCACTGCGTCATCGCGTCCTGCACGCCCGAGAACAGCGAGTAGGACGAGGCGCTGGTCAGGCTCACCGGCACCTGGAGGTTGTTGAAGATGTGCAGCAGCGCGGTGGCCAGGATGAAGGCCATGAAGAACCAGTTCGCCACGTAGATGTGCGGCTGGCTGCGGCGCATCAGGGTCATCAGGAAGACCCAGAAGTACACCACCCAGGTGACCGCGATCAGGATGTCGAGCGGCCAGGCGAACTCGGCGTACTCGCGGCCCTGCGTGATGCCGGACGTGTAGCTGATCACACCCAGGACCAGCGCGAGGTTCCAGCCGTAGAAGGTGAACAGGGCCAGGCGGTCACCGTACAGGCGGGCCTGGCAGGTTCGCTGAACGATGTAATAGGAGGTCGCGAACAGCGCGTTGCCGCCGAAGCCGAAGATCACCAGCGTCGTGTGCACCGGGCGGAAGCGCCCGAAGGTGATCTGCGCGATGTCGAAGTTCAGGAACGGCCAGGCCAGCTGCGAGGCGATCCAGACCCCGGCCGCCATCCCGAGCACGCCCCAGATGACCGCCGCGATCGAGAATTTCCTGACGATGTCGTAGTTGTACTGTTCCGCGGGAACAGCCGTCGAAGCCGGCACGGACCCGGCGGTTGCTGCAGTTTCCGACATAACGATTATCCACCTTGCCTGCGGGGAACACGGTCTGCCCGGCGCGCCGGGGGAGGGGAACTGTACCCCAAGAATCCGCCAGAAAAAAGCAAGACCAGCACTCGCGGTGGGTCTCTCCGGTGGCCGCGCCAGGGCATCACCAGGCGAATCCCTTCGCGGGCCGGCGCACTCCCGGCGCGCGGGTTCACCCGGTCACCCCGCGACCCGGACGCGTCTCCCGGGCTGGCTCGCCGGCGTCGCCGGCAGGGGATTCATTGCGCGGGGCGGATCGGAATGAAGCGTCCGGGCATCCCCGACGGCGGTGGCGCATCCGGCACCCAGGCATGCCCGTAGACCACCTCCCAGGTCGCGGGAAGACGTTCCTCCGGGGCGAACTCCGCCCGATAGGCCGCCTCCACCGCCTGTAGCCGGCGCGGGCCGAACAGGCCCTGCGCCCTTCCCGCCAGCGCGTTGCGCACGCCGATCCGGCGCAGGTCCTGCAGCAGGGAGCGGAAGTCGGGATAGGTCATCGTCAGCGTCTCCTGGTCCATCACCGGATCCGCGAACCCGGCGCGGACCAGTGCGTCGCCGATGTCGTGCATGTCCATGAAGGCATTCACATGCGGTGTGCCGGCGGCGTCCACCGCCGCGAAGGCCGCGCGCAGCTCGCGCAGGGTGTCCGGCCCGAAGGTCGCGAACAGCCAGAGCCCGCCCGGAGCCAGCGTGCGGCGCACCTCGGCGAAGACCCCGTCCAGGTCGTTCACCCACTGCAGCGCGGCCGCGGACACCGCCAGGTCGAAGCTCCGGTCCGCGAGCGGCAGCCGCTCCATGTCGGCGCAGACCGCCCAGGGCCGCCGCGGCCAGCGGCCCCGGCTGCGGGCCCGCGCGGTCATCGCCGGGGACAGGTCGAGACCGGCGATCCGCGCCTTGCGGTAGCGTCGGGCCAGCGGCCGGAGCGAATCGCCCGGCCCGCAGCCAAGATCGATCACCCGCCGCGGCTGCAGCCGGATCAGATCCAGCCGTTCGAGCAGGCGGCCCAGCACCTCCTGCTGCAGCACCGCGTGCTGCTCGTAGTCGGCGGCTGCCGCATCGAAGGCGGACCGGACCTTGCGCTTGTCGATCTGGAACACATTGCTCAAGCCATCACCTCCTCGACAAAGCCGGCCAGCGCCTGCGGATCCTCCAGCCATGACGCATGCCCGCCATCGCTCGTGCGCATGCGCGCGTCGGGCCGCAAGGCCATCAGCGCGTCGGCGGCCCCGGCCGGAACCAGCCGGTCATGCCGCGCCATCCAGGCGGCAACCGGTGCATCCAGCCCGGCCCAGACCGTCCGCAGGTCGCCAGCGTCGAGGGCCTGCAGGCCCGCACGCAGCCCGGACAGCGCCGCCGGACTCGCGTCCATCCGCGCCAGCAGCTGCCGGCGCAGCCGGCCCGGAGCGCGCGCGCCGTCGGCACAGAGCGCGGCGAAGTGACGCTCCAGCGCGGGTCGGTCCCGCTCCAGCTCCGCGGCGAAGGCGGCCAGCGCCGTCCGCTCGAGTGCCGAGTGCCACTGATCGGCGACGGTGAAGCGCGGCGTTGCGCTGACCAGCACCAGCCGTTGCGGACCGCGCCAGCGCGCCGCCAGTGCCAGCGCCACGAGCCCGCCGAGCGACCAGCCGATCCACACCGGTTCGACCAGGTCCGCCGGCAGCTGCTCCTCGACCGCGCGGGCGGCGGCTGAGGGGTCGGCGAGCCGCTCCCCATCCCCGCGCCCGCCGTGACCCGGCAGCGCCGGCAGCACCACCCGCCGGGGACCGAGGGCCTCGCATAGCGGCTGCCAGATCCCCGGGTCGAAGCCCCAGCCGTGGATCAGCACCGCGGTCGGCCCGGAACCCTCCTGAACACGACCGCCTCCCTCCCCCGCTTGCGGGAGAGGGCTGGGGTGGGGGCGCGGCAATCCCGCCCTCGGCCGCGGCCCGGATGAAGCGGAGGCGTCAGGTTGCGTATCATGGCGCATCTTCGATCGCCGGGGCATTGGAAACACGGGCATGGGGCTGATCATCATAAGCGTACTGGTGGCCTACCTGCTGGGCTCGATCTCGTCGGCCATTGTCGTCAGCCGGATGCTCGGCCTCCCGGACCCGCGCGGCCTCGGCTCCGGCAACCCCGGCGCGACCAACGTGCTCCGCGCCGGCAGCAAGACCGGGGCGGCGCTGACCCTGCTCGGCGATGTCGCGAAGGGCTGGCTGCCGGTGTTCATCGTAATGCAACTGGGCCCCGACGACCCGGGCTGGATGGTCGGCCTGGTCGGACTGGCCGCGTTCCTGGGACACCTGTACCCGCTTTATTTCCGCTTCCGGGGCGGCAAGGGCGTCGCGACCGCGCTGGGCGTGACCCTGGCCATCAGCCCGCCGATGGGGGCGCTGGTGGTCCTCACCTGGCTGCTGGCGGCGGCGATCTTCCGGTACTCTTCCCTGGCCGCCCTGATCGCCGCGCTGGCCACCCCGCTCTACGTCGCCCTGATCCAGCCAGACCCCTGGCTGGTCACTGCGATCTGCGTGATGGTGGTATTCCTCTACGCCCGTCACTACGACAACATCCAGCGCCTGATGCGAGGCACCGAGCCCCGCATCGGCGAGAAGAAGCCAGCCGCCTGAGCCAGGGTCGTGGGAGCGGCCTCCGGCCGCGATG
>NZ_JAWLHP010000016.1:0-2471 GCF_041690275.1 Thioalkalivibrio sp. | reverse complement strand
CCCTCGTGGGAGCGGCCTCCGGCCGCGATGGCCCCTGCCTCCGGCCGCGATGCCCCTCGTGGGAGCGGCCTCCGGCCGCGATCTGGCCTGGCTAAGGGATCGCGGCTGGAAGCCGCTCCCACGAGTCCGCTCCCACGAGGCTACCACTACACGGCCGCTGGGAATCGCGGCTGGAAGCCGCTCCCACGAAGCCGCTCCCACGAAGCCGCTCCCACGCGCGATTCTCAGCCGATCGGTCCGGCCGCCGCCTCTTCCAGCCGCAGTTCCGCGAGCGGCCATCGGGCGCGGGCCCGGATCGCCAGACCCTCATCGACCGCGCCGGCCTGGAGGCGGCGCAGACCGGCCAGCGCGATCATCGCGCCGTTGTCGGTGCAGAAGGCCGGGCGCGGGAAGAAGACCGGCACCCCCTGCGCCGCGCCCATCGCGTTGAGGCCGGCCCGCAGGCGCCGGTTGGCGGCGACCCCGCCCGCGACCACCAGCGCGGGAGCGCCGCTGGCCTCCAGCGCCCGGCGGGTCTTCTCGACCAGGGTATCGCTGACCGCCTCCTCGAAGGCACGGGCGATCGCCGCCGGGGCATGACTTCCCTTCTGCACCGCGGTCAGCACCGCCGTCTTCAGGCCCGAGAAGCTCATGTCCAGCCCCGGGCGGTCCAGCATCGGCCGTGGCAGCCGGAGGCCACCGGCGTCTCCGGTCTCCGCGAGCCGAGACAGCGCCGGCCCGCCCGGATAGCCCAGGCCGAGCAGCTTCGCGGTCTTGTCGAAGGCCTCCCCGGCGGCATCGTCGATGCTCTCGCCCAGCAACTCGTAGTCGCCCAGGCCGCGGGCGTGAATGAGCTGGGTGTGCCCGCCGGAGACCAGCAGCACCAGGAACGGGAAGCTGAGCGAGGCGTCGTCCAGCAGCGGCGCCAGCAGGTGCCCCTCGAGGTGATGCACCGCCAGCGCGGGAATGCCCCAGCCATAGGCCAGCGACCGGGCCACCGACGCGCCGGTGAGCAGCGCGCCGAGCAGGCCGGGACCGGCGGTGTAGGCCACCGCGGAGAGCTCCGTACCCTCCATTTCGGCCTCGTCCAGCACCTCGCGCAGCAGCGGCAGGATCCGCCGCACGTGGTCGCGCGACGCCAGCTCCGGCACCACGCCCCCGTACACCGCGTGCAGATCCACCTGGCTGTGCAGCCGGTGCGCGATCAGCCCCGCCTCGGCATCGACGATCGCGACTCCGGTCTCGTCACAGGAGGTCTCGATTCCCAGTACGCGCAAACTCACATCTCACTCCAATCCAGATTCCCAATCCAGCTTCATCGCCCCGGGCCACCCCGAAGAATGCGAATGAGCCACGGAAGAACACGGAAACACCCGGACCGAAGAAGAAAAACAGCCATTTATCAGACCTTTAATCCTTTCTTCCCTGTCCATCCGTGTTCTTACGTGGCCCGATTTTCTCGTTACAGAAAGATCCACAGCAGAATGACGCCAAGGATCAACCGGTAGACCACGAAGGGCAGCATTCCGATCCGTTCGATCAGCTTCAGGAACCAGTGCACGCTGAGCCAGGCCGCCACCCCGGAGACGATGGCCCCGACTCCGATCTGCAGCCAGTTCACCGTGTCCGGCGGCGCCTGCACCAGCTGCAATGTCTGGTAGCCGCCGGCAAGCGCGATGATCGGGATCGCCAGCAGGAAGGAATAGCGCGCCGCCGCCCGACGGGAGAAGCCGAGCAGCAGCGCCGCGGTCATCGTGATCCCGGAGCGGGACGTCCCGGGGATCAGCGCCAGCGCCTGCGCGCCGCCCACGATCAGGATGTCGCGCCAGCGGATGCCGAACTCGTCGCGGCTGCCGCGGCCGCGCCAGTCGGCCAGCCACAGCAGCAGCGCGAAGCCGATGGTGGTGGTCGCGATCACCAGCGGCGAACGCAGGTGCGCCTCGATCACCCCCGCGAAGATCAGTCCCGCGAGCGCCGCCGGCAGCGTACCGAAGATCACCGCCCAGGCGAGCATCGACTCGGGTGTCGCGCCGTTGCCGCCGACCTGCCGGACCCAGGCGCGCGTGACAACAGCCACCTCGTGCCGGAAGTAGGCCACGATCGCGACCAGCGTACCGACGTGGATCGCCACGTCGAAGGCCAGTCCCTGGTCCTCCCAGGCCGTCAGCACCGGCACCAGGATCAGGTGGGCCGCACTCGAGATCGGCAGGAACTCCGTGAGGCCCTGCACCAGCGCCAGCACCCACACCTGCAACCAGTCCATCCGTTTCTCCCTTCGATTTTCTCACCAAGCAGAGCACGAGCATGCCTGCAGTCGGGACAAATTGGCGCTTGAGTCGAGAGACGCGCTGGCGTCAACGATCGCCTTCGAGGCCGGCCACTGGCTGGACGGTCTGCGCTCTGTTGCGCCGGGTTGGCGCTGTGGAGTGCGGGAGCTTGCTCCCGCTTTCACGCGCTTGAGCTTGCTTCCGCGGCAGGAGGCGAGCCTCCTG
>NZ_JAWLHP010000015.1:0-52608 GCF_041690275.1 Thioalkalivibrio sp. | reverse complement strand
CTAGTGGGCCATGCGGAAAGTTCGGTGACTATGGAGCACAGCCAGAAGGGCCGGAGCAAGGCGGGCAAGTGCAGGAATAGTGGGCCCATTTTCAAACTTGCCCAACGCAGCGCCGGCGCTTCTGGCGAAGCGATCTGGTACCGAACTTTCCGCATGGCCCACTAGCCAGCACCCCCCCAGGGCAGCATCGCGCGCGCGGCCCCGTGCAGTGTCGGGTTGGCGGCCGCCAGCACGTCCCGGGTGTCGAGTCCCGGTTCGCCGCCGGCCAGATCGGTGAAGACGCCGCCGGCCTCCCTCACGATGACCGCCAGCGCAGCGATGTCCAGGATGTTCACGTCCGACTCCACGACCAGGTCAATGCATCCGCTGGCCAGCAGGTGGTAGTGGTAGAAGTCCCCGTAGCCGCGCACGCGGTTCACGCGCGCGACCAGTGCGCCGAGGTCCGGCCATCGCGTGCTCTCCGCGATCGACTTCAGATTGCCGGTGGACAGCGTGGCCTCCTGCAGGTCCAGGGTCGGCGCCACGGCGATCCGCTGGTCGTTCATGAAGGCCCCCTGCCCGGCTTCGGCCCAGGCGCGCTCGCCGAACAGCGGCGCGTTTGACAGCCCGAGCACCAGTTCTCCCCGGTGCATCAGCGCGATCTGGGTGGAAAAGAAGGGGTAGCGGCGCACGAAGCTCTTGGTCCCGTCGATCGGGTCGATCAGCCAGACATATTCGGCATCGATGTCCTGCCTCCCGGTCTCCTCGCCGAAGAACCCGTGGTCCGGAAAGCGTTCGCGGATGATGCCCCGGATGGCCTGCTCGCTCTCCACGTCGGCACGGGTCACCGGGGTCGCGTCCGCCTTGAGCTCGATGTCCACGCCGGCCTCGTAGTAATGGAGGATCACCGCCTCCGCAGCATCGGCGGCGGCGTGGGCGGCAGCCAGGAAGGGGCTTTGGGTCATCTGTGCGGCTCCATTCGCGAAAGCCGCGAGTGTACTGCCTCGCCGTCCAACCCGCATCCGGCGCAGGGCCCGCCCGGAGGCGCGAGGTCAATCCCGGCGATTGGTGAATCCGACCCGCCAGCCCCGCTCCGGGTCGTGACGGATCTGGCTCACGCTCGCGTACTCGCAGTCCAGTCCGAAGAGGCGCTGATCCGGGACGCCCATCACCCAGCCCACCAGCGAGCGGATCACGCCGCCGTGGGTGACTACCAGAAACCGTCCGTTCGCGACCGTCTCGAGTTCGGCAAGCAGTGCCCGTTCCACCCGTCGGCGAAAATCCGCAAGAGGCTCCGCGTCGCGTGGACGGTTGGCCACCGGATCGGCATAGAAGGCCCGGTACTCCTCCGCCCGGCCGACACGGACCGCGTCGAGGGTCAGCCCCTCCCAGCCACCGAAACCCACCTCGCGCAGGTCGTCGATCACGCGCAGCGGCGTCGGTTTGCGCGAGCACAGGGCCTCGGCGAAATCCCGGCAGCGGACCAGTGGCGAGGTCAGGACCGCATCCCACGGCCAGTGCACGGACTCCCCGACCGCCTGCCACATCTGCCGCCAGCCCTGCTCGCTGAGCGGATCGTCGCAGCCGTTGCCCCGGAAGCGCACACCGCCCCGGGGCTCGCCGTGGCGAAGAAGGTCGATGGTGATCACGGCTGGTATTCCTCCGCCAGGCACGCCTGCAGGCGATGCCAGTCGAAATGGGGACCCGGATCGGTCTTGCGACCGGGCGCGATATCCGAGTGGCCGGCAATGGCCCCCGCGCGGCCGAGCGCGGGGTACCGTGCTGCCAGCCAGCGGATCAGCCGCGCCAGCGTCGCGTACTGCACCGCCGCGAACGGGCGGCTGTCGCAGCCCTCGAGTTCAACCCCGATGGAGAAGTCGTTGCAGCGCGCGCGCCCCTGCCAGCTGGAGACCCCGGCGTGCCACGCGCGCTCCTCGAAGGGCACGAACTGGATGGCGCGACCGTTGCGGTCGATCAGCGCGTGCGCCGAGACCCTGAGCTGCGCGATTTGCGCGAAATACGGGTGCGCCGCAGTATCGAGCGTGTTGCGGAAGAACTGCTCGATGAACGGCCCGCCGAACTCCCCCGGCGGCAGGCTGATGGCATGGATGACGAGCAGTTCCGGCTCGAGGCCGGGCGGCCTCGCATCCCGGTTGGGACTTGGGCAGACATTGGCGTCGGGCCACCAAAGTCCGCCGGTTGCGCCAGCATCACCCACGGATTCGCGACCCCGCGCATGCGGGCGTCCACTCCAGGAGTCGATGCATCGCTGCCGCGACGTCCGGTCAGTTGCCGTCGTTGCGATCTGCCGCTTCCTCGACGGCCTCGCCCCCTTTCTGCACGTCCCTGCCGAAGCCTTCAATGGTGCCGCAGCCACTCAGTCCGCTGATGGTCAGGGCAAGCAGCCCCAGCACGAGGACTCCGAAAAGCCTGATTCGCTGCATGTTCCTCTCCTCCAGTTACTGGATCGATACCCAACCGACCACCTGGCGGGACAGGAGTGCCCCAACCCGGGACCTGTCCCAGGCATCACCACGACTGACCCCGGGTCATCCACTCTTTCCCTTATCATAGTAGATTCTGCCACGACCCTGATGGGGGCGCGCGCCGTCCTCCCCGAACCGGTACTTCCACTTGCCTCAGCTGAACCCCCAGCAACGCGCCGCGGTCACCACCACCGACCGCCCCCTGCTCGTACTCGCCGGCGCCGGCTCCGGCAAGACCCGGGTGATCACGGAAAAGATCGCCCACCTGATCGAGGTGCGCCACATCCCGCCGCGATCGATCGTGGCCATCACCTTCACCAACAAGGCAGCGCGGGAGATGCGCGAGCGCATCCGCGAACGCCTGGACCGGGAGCGCGCACGCGGCCTGAGGGTATCCACCTTTCACACCCTCGGACTGGACTTCCTGCGTCGCGAACCGCAGGTCTCGGGGCTGCGCAGCGGCTTTTCCCTGCTCGACCCGTCCGACTGCCGCCAGCTGCTGCGCGAGATCACCCATCGCGATGAGGATCCGGCCGAGACGGAAACGCTGCTGGCACGGATCAGCCGGTGGAAGAACGAGCTGCTGGCCCCGGAACAGGCGCTGGCGCAGTCCGGCGAGCCGGCCGAACACCACGCGGCACGGGTCTACCAGCGCTACGAGCAGGCGCTCAGCGCCTACAACGCGGTGGACTTCGACGACCTGATCAAGCGGCCGGTGGACATCCTGTCCCGGGAACCGGAGCTGCGCGCGCGCTGGCAGAACCGGATCCGTCACCTGCTCGTGGACGAGTATCAGGACACCAACGGCGCGCAGTACCGCCTCGTGCAGCTGCTGGTCGGCCTGAATCCCGGCCTGACCGTGGTCGGAGACGATGACCAGTCGATCTACGCCTGGCGCGGCGCCCGGCCGGAAAACCTCGCGCGGCTCCGGGAGGACATCCCCCGCCTCGAGATCATCAAGCTGGAGCAGAACTACCGCTCCACCAACCGGATCCTCACGGTGGCCAACCGGCTGATCGCGAACAACCCGCACCTGTTCGAGAAGCGGCTCTGGAGCGCGCTCGGCGAGGGCGAACCCATCCGCGTGATCCGCTGCGCCGACGCCGAGGCCGAGACCGCGCGCCTGGTCTCCGAGCTGATGCGCATGCGCTTTCGGCTGCGGGCGGCGTGGTCGGATTTCGCGGTCCTGTACCGCAGCAACCACCAGTCCCGGCTGTTCGAGAAGCTCCTGCGCGAGCAGGGCATTCCCTATCGCATCAGTGGCGGCCAGTCCTTCTTCGAGCGGCCGGAAATCCGCGACCTCGCGGCCTACCTGCGGCTGCTGGTCAATCCCGACGACAATCCCGCCTTCCTGCGCGTGATCAATGTCCCCCGCCGCGAGATCGGGCCCGCCACGCTGGAGAAGCTCGGACGCCACGCCCATGCCCGCGGCTGCTCCCTGCTGCGCGCGGCCTCCGGTATCGGTCTCGCGGGAACCGTCGGCGCGCGCGGTCAGGCGCGGCTCTCGCGCTTCGCCGACTGGGCCGAAGAAATGCGGCGGCAGGCGGCGGATGAAGCGCCGGAGCGCGTGCTGGCCAGACTGGTCGAGGACATCGACTACGAATCCTGGCTGCTCGACAACAGCCCCAGTCCCCGGGCCGCCGGGCGGCGCATGGACGCGGTGCGCGAGTTCATCGACTGGATCGGACGCATCTCCCGGACCACGACCGGTGAGGAACAGGCATTGACGCTGGAGGAGGTCGTCAGCCGCATCAGCCTGATGGACGTGCTCGACCGCCAGCGCGCCAACAGCGAGGAAGACGCGGTCCAGCTGCTGACCCTTCACACCGCCAAGGGGCTGGAGTTTCCTCACGTCTTCCTCGTCGGCTTCGAGGAAGACCTGCTGCCGCACCGGGTCAGCCTGGAGGAGGAGAACGTCGAGGAAGAACGCCGGCTGGCCTACGTGGGCCTCACGCGCGCCCAGCTGACCCTGACCATCACCTACGCCGCGCAGCGCACCCGCTACGGCGAGACCGCCGAATGCCTGCCCTCCCGCTTCCTCGACGAGCTGCCGCCCGAGCACATCGAGTGGCCCGACGCGAAGCCGCCGGACCCCGAGACCCAGCAGCTCACCGCCCGCGCCCACCTCGCCGGCCTCAAGGCGATGCTCAAGAGCGGCACCTGACCAAGCCTCGCCTCCCGCAAAAGCCGGAGAAGCACCCGGGGAGGCCAGCCTCCTGCGCGACCCTCCCCGACGCCGAATCGCCGGGCGAACCTACAGCGATTCATTGCCGCCGCCCCGAAGACGGTTGAAGCCAGAGGGCCGTATGCCCGCCCGCGCGGTGTCGGCAGCAGGGATGCTGGCGTCAAAGCCTACAGGGAAGCATTCACGGCGTCCCGCGGGCGGGTATACGGCCCTCTGCCATGCCGCCCGGCCATTCCCCCCTGCCGGCCCCCCGGCTCAGAGCAGCTTCAAACCGACCCGCGTGATGCGGGCGCCCTCCATCTCCCGGACCACCAGCCGCACCCGGTCGAGATCCACCGCGTCGCCGACCACCGGCTCGACCGGCAGTTGTGCACGCAGGAACTCCTCCAGCGTCAGCCCCTGGTCCTCCGGCGGCACGGTGGCGCCGTAGGCCATCGCGACCGCACCCAGCTGCGCGGTGCCGTTCAGCGCGAACTCGCCGAAGACGCTGCGCTCGCTGAGCCGTTCCGGGACCTCGGCGGCAACGAACAGCCGGTCCAGGTCCGGCAGGTCCGCGGGCGAGACCATGATGTACAGGTGATCCCCGGAGCGCAGGTCGAGGATCTCCAGCGTCTCCAGCAGTCGTCCGCCGCGCAGGTGAGCCACCAGCCGCGCGGTCGCCGGCAGTCGGAAACTCGACCAGGCCTCGCGCACCACCGGCGTGTTCTCCGCCAGCCGATAGCCCACCAGCTCCATTTCCTGCTGTCCGGGAATGTCGAGCTCGGTTCGCTGTACCCGGGCCGTGGCCGGGGGCAGTTCCAGCTGCAGCCAGCGCGCGACCGGGGCCACCGTCCAGCCCTGCACCAGCAGCGAGATCAGCACCACGAAGAAGACCACGTGGAAGAAGTACCCGGCCAGCTCGAGCCCCGCAAGCAGCGGAAACAGCGCAAGGATGATCGGCACCGCGCCGCGCAGGCCGACCCACGCAATGAACAGCTGCTCGCGCCAGGGAAAGCGAAACGGGAGGAGGCAGACTCCCACCGCCAGCGGCCGTGCCACCAGGATCAGCACCGCCGCGAGCAGGCCGGCGTCCAGCGCCACCGGCGGCAGCTCGGACGGGGTAACGATCACGCCAAGCATCAGGAACATCCCGATCTGCGCCAGCGAGGCCACGCCATCGTGAAAGCGCTTGATGTTCTGCCCGGCCTCCAGCGGCCGGTTGCCCACCACCAGGCCGGCAAGGTAGACCGCGAGGAAGCCGCTGCCGCCGAGCAGCCCGGTGAGCCCGAAGACGCACAGGGCTCCGGCCAGCGCTGCCAGCGGATAGAAGCCGGCAGCCATCGGCAGGCGATTGATCAGCCACAGCAGCCCCAGCCCGCCAAGCACACCGAGCAACGCTCCGAGGCCCATCTGCTGCACGAACTGGCCCAGCACCATCAGACCGAGGGAACGGTCCGGAAGCAGCAGGAGCTCGATCAGTACGATGGTGAGGAAGATCGCCATCGGGTCGTTGCTGCCCGACTCGATCTCCAGGGTTGCGCCCACGCGGCTCTTCAGCTCGAGTCCCCGCGAGTGCAGCAGCGAAAAGACCGCCGCGGCGTCGGTGGAGCCGACGATCGCGCCAAGGAGCAGGGCCTCGAGCCAGGACAGGCCCAGCCACCACCAGGCGAAGAGCCCGGTGAGCCCGGAGGTCAGCATCACGCCGATGGTCGCCAGCCCCAGCGCGGGCCTCAGGCCAATCCGGAAGTTGCGCACCGGGGTGCGCAGCCCGCCGTCGAACAGGATCACTGCCAGCGCCGCGGACCCGATCAGGTGCGCGAGCGGGATGTTCTCGAAGACCAGCCCGCCCGGGCCCTCCGGACCCAGGAGCATCCCGATGCCGAGAAAGACCAGCAGCAGCGGCACGCCCAGGCGCGAGGTGACCACGCTGGCCAGGATGCTGGCCAGGATCACCAGTGCGCCGAAGAAGATGACCTGATGTGCCCAGTCCATGCCCGGCATGGTAGCCGAAGCCGACATCCCGGCAGCCGGGCGGTCACGTTTTTTCGCCGGCAGATGTCAATCCGTTAAAGTGTGCCGGCACACACCAACCCCGGCGGAGCGCAGACCGGACCAAGGAGCCACCCGTGAAGGGACTGACCCGCACCTTTCTGACCGGCCTCGCGGCCATCCTCCCGATCGTGATCACGCTCGCGCTGCTGTGGTGGCTGGGCACCACCGCCGAGGAGCTGCTCGGTGCACTGCTGCAGGCCGTCCTTCCCGAAATGCTCTACTTTCCCGGACTCGGCCTGATCGTGACCCTGGCGGTGATCTTCGGGATCGGGGTGCTGCTTCGCGCCTATGTGGTGCAGTGGCTGTTTGCCTGGGTGGAGGGGCTGATGGAGCGGATACCCGTCGTGAAGACCATTCATGGGACCGTTCGGGACATGATGAACCTGGTTTCCGGCGACCTCGAGAACAAGTTCGGGGACGCGGTGCTGGTGACGCTGCCGGGAACGGACTACCGCCTGGTCGGCTTCATCACCCGGCAGGACTTCGCCGGACTTCCCGACGAACTCGGCACCGAGAAGACCATTGCCGTCTACCTCCCCATGAGCTACCAGATCGGAGGCTACACGCTGATGCTGCCGCGCGAGCAGTTGCAACCGCTGCACATGTCGCTGGAGGACGCGATGCGGTACACGCTGACCGCAGGCGTGTCCGCGCGCAAGGAGAAGTGACGACCCCGCCTGCCGGCACCAGGGTTTCTTTTCGGCCCGGAATCGGGGTGCGAGAATCGGGAGCCATGGCATCGAAATCGGTCCCGGAGGCCCGCGAAACATGTTGCGTTATCCACTTCTACTGCTGCTGAGCCTGTTTATGAGTGCTGCCAACGCCGAGGAACTTCAGATCAACGTGCTGCAACCGGGCGAGGGACCGGAGGCGGTCTCCGGATCGGAGGTGACCGTGCACTACACGGGGTGGTTGATGGACGGCACCAAATTCGACTCCAGTCGTGACCGTGGCGAGCCGTTCAGTCTGACCCTCGGTGAAGGCCGGGTGATTCCCGGCTGGGAGCAGGGACTGGAAGGGATGCGCACCGGCGAGGTACGGGAGCTGATCATCCCCCCAGGCCTTGCCTACGGGGCCCGCGGCGCCGGGGGCGTGATCCCGCCCGACGCGACACTGCGCTTCGAGGTGGAGCTGCTCGACGTGAAGACGCCGCCGTTTTCCGAGCTGGACAACCGCGGGCTGGCCGAGATGATGGAGAAGGGCGTGAAGGTGGTCGACATCCGGCGCCCGGAGGAGTGGCACCAGACCGGCGTGGTCGCGGGCAGCCACCTGCTCACCGCCTTTGACCGCCATGGACGCATCGAGCCCGACTTCGTGGGCGAGTTCCAGGAGCTGGTAGCCCGGGACGAACCCGTGGTGCTCATCTGCCGCACCGGATCACGGACCGCGGCGCTCGCCCGGGCACTTGCCGAACAGCTCGAGTACCAGCAGGTCTACAACGTGACCGATGGCATCACCCGCTGGATCGCTGAAGGGCAGGTGGTGCAGACCGACATCCCGGTCGGATCGGGCGGACGCGGCTGATCCTCGGGCGTATCGGGACGGCGGCGGACGGAGGCGGGCACGCCGCGTAGCGGGTGTCGGCAGCAGGGATGCTGCCGTCAAGCCTACAGGGATGTATCCACGGCGTCCCGCTACGCGGCGCGCCCGCCTCCGTCCGCTTCTACATCGTGCCAGCTGCCGGATCGGCGAGAGGACTCGCCTCCCGCGGATTATCCCTTCCGCAACTGCGAGATGTCCCGCACCGCGCCGCGGGCGGCGGAGGTGGTCAGCAGCGCGTAGGCCTGCAGGGCCTGGCTGACCACCCGGTCGCGGTCTACCGGCTGCCAGGCCCGCTCGCCCCTCGATTCCATCCGCCGGCGACGCTCGGCGAGCTCCTCGTCGCCGACCTTAACCTCGATGCGGCGGTTCGGGATGTCGATCTCGATGGTGTCGCCCTCTTCCACCAGGCCGATCGCACCGCCCTCCGCGGCCTCCGGGGAGATGTGGCCGATGGACAGACCCGAGGTGCCGCCCGAGAAGCGCCCGTCGGTGATCAGTGCGCAGTCCTTGCCCAGCCCCTTGGACTTCAGGTAGCTGGTGGGATAGAGCATCTCCTGCATGCCCGGCCCGCCCTTCGGGCCCTCGTAGCGGATCAGCACCACGTCGCCGGCCTGGATCCGGTCGGCCAGGATCGCCTCGACCGCCGCGTCCTGGCTCTCGAAGATCCGGGCGGGGCCGGAGAACACGCGGATCGTGGAGGTGGGCACGCTGGTGGTGTAGCGCAGCTGCTCGGTGTCGAACATGCTCTCGTCGATGCCCGCGGTCTTCACGATGCAGCCCTCGGGCGCGATGTTGCCGTAGAGCACCGCCAGACCGCCGTCGCGCGAATAGGCGTGGTCGACATCCCGAATGCAGCCGTTCGCGCGATCGAGGTCGAGATCGTCCCACATCGCGTGCTGCGAGAAGGCCACCTGGGTCGGGATGCCGCCCGGGGCGGCGAGGTAGCGTGCGCGCGCCTCCGTGACCTCGGCCCGCGCCACGTCCCAGCGGTCGAGTGCCGCGGCCAGGGAGGGGCTGTGCACGGTGGCCGCGTCGCGGTGGATCAGCCCGGCGCGGTCCAGCTCGCCGAGGATGCCGATCACGCCGCCGGCGCGGTGCACGTCCTCCATGTGGTACTTCTGCGTCGCGGGTGCGACCTTGCAGATGTTCGGCACGCTGCGCGAAAGACGGTCGATGTCGGCCATCGTGAAGTTCACCCCGCCCTCCTGGGCCGCGGCAAGCAGGTGCAGCACGGTGTTGGTCGATCCGCCCATCGCGATGTCGAGGCTCATTGCGTTCTCGAAGGCATCGAGGCTCGCGATCGCGCGTGGCAGCACCGAGGGATCGTCCCTTTCATAATGACGGCGGGCCAGCTCGACGATCAGCCGACCGGCCTCCAGGAAGAGCTCCCGGCGGCCCGCGTGGGTCGCGAGCAGCGAGCCGTTGCCCGGCAGCGACAGGCCCAGCGCCTCGGTGAGGCAGTTCATCGAGTTCGCGGTGAACATGCCGGAGCAGGACCCGCAGGTCGGGCAGGCCGAGCGCTCGTACTCCCGCACCGCCTCGTCGCTCTCGTTCGGGTTGGCCGCGACCACCATTGCGTCCACCAGGTCGAGGTGGACCACGGTATCGTCGCGCTGGACCTTTCCGGCCTCCATCGGGCCACCCGACACGAATACCGCCGGGATATTCAGGCGCATCGCGGCCATCAGCATGCCGGGCGTGATCTTGTCGCAGTTCGATATGCAGACCAGCGCATCGGCGCAATGGGCATTGACCATGTACTCCACACTGTCGGCGATGATCTCCCGCGAAGGCAGCGAGTAGAGCATGCCGCCATGGCCCATCGCGATACCGTCATCCACCGCGATGGTATTGAACTCCTTGGCGACCCCGCCGGCCTTCTCGATCTCGCGCGCGACCAGTTGCCCGAGGTCCTTCAGGTGCACGTGACCCGGAACGAACTGCGTAAAGGAGTTGGCGACCGCGATGATCGGCTTGCCGAAGTCGCCGTCCTTCATCCCGGTTGCGCGCCAGAGCGCGCGGGCGCCGGCCATGTTGCGGCCATGGGTCGTGGTGCGTGAGCGATACTGGGGCATGCGGTGATCCCTTGAACATTCCGGGCAAAATGGAATCATACCTGCAGTCTCTGCATCGTGGAGAAACTCCTGGAGGATTCAATGCGCATCGAAGTGGAAAACATCAAGTGCGGCGGCTGTGCCGGCAGCATTCGCAAGGGTCTGGCGGCACTGGAGGGTGTCGACGCGGTGGAGGTGGACATCGAAGGCGGTGTGGTTGAGGTCGAGGCTGCTGACGAACGGCGCGACGAGATCATGCGCAAGCTCGCGTCGATGGGCTACCCGGCGACGGGCTCGGTGCAGGGCCTGAAATCCGCGGGCGCCAAGGCGCGTTCCTATGTCAGCTGCGCCGTCGGCCGCATGGACAAGGACTGATGCCGCGATCGCTGGCGGGTATACCGCGGTGCCGGCCGCGGCGTCGCGGCGGCCCCGGCACGGGCCTTACCCCTGCTCCGGCGCTCGCGCTGGCCGTGCTGCTCTGGCTGCTGGCCGCTGTCGCGGCCGCGGAGGGCCTGCCGGTCCGGGAACTGGCGATCGCCGACCGCATTCTGACGGTAGAGATTGCCGCGACCCCCGAGGCAATGTCGCGCGGCCTGATGTTCCGCGAGCACCTGCCCGACGGACACGGCATGCTCTTTGTCTGGCCGGGTGACCAGGTCGTCGGCATGTGGATGCAGAACACCCTGATTCCCCTGTCGGTGGCCTTCATCGACAGCGATTACCGGATCCGGAACATTGCCCACATGGAGCCTCACTCCCGCGATGTACATGCCTCCGATGGTCCGGTGCGCTATGCGCTGGAGGTGAACCGCGGCTGGTTTCAGCGTCACGGGGTCGCGCCCGGCATGCGCATCGCCGGCCTGGGGACGCTGCTGGATCAGCCGGACGCGCGCATCGACTGAATAGCCAACGCACGGCGAGAGCCCCGCCGTGATCCTGTCATAATGGGACATCGTCGGTCTCCCTTTGCCCCTGCGCATGCGTCCATCCCCGATCATCCTGACCCCGGTGCTGCTGGTCCTTTTGCTGACCTGGAGCGCACTGCTGCCCGCGCAGGAGCGCGCGGCCCCCGGCGCGAGGGCACCCGAACTCACCACACAGCACCTGCTTGAGCTCCGTGCCGCGCTGCGCGAGGGACGTCAGCGGCTGGTGCCCATGGCCGAGGCGATCGATACCGGGCCCGCCGAGGCCTGGCTGGAGGCGAGCCCCGCCGACCGTCTTGCCGAACGGGCAGCGGCCACGACGGAGAATGCGGCGGAGAACGGGCTGTGGCGCTCGGCGCTGGAACACGAGGAGGCCGGCGCCGAACGGCTGCGCGGCGCCCTGGACCGAGCACAGCTGGCGCTGGCCGCACAACGACGGCTGAGCGAGGCCGAGCGGCGCCTGGGCAGGATCCTGGACACGGCACCTCCCGCGGCGGGCGCGGGGGATCGGCCCCCTGACCGGATCGAGGAGGACATCGCGGCACTGGAGCGGCGGCGCACCCAGCTCGCGCTGGAACGGGAACAGAAACAGCAGCTGCTCGAACGTCTGGAGGCCCAGGCGCGCACCCAGCCCGAGACACTCGAAGGATTGCGCCGGCAGCGGGTGGAAGAGGCTGCCGCGGAGACCTGGGGTCCGCTGCAGGACCCGACGCTTGGCGATGCCCTTGCCGCCTGGGAACTCGCCCGGGACCGCCGCGCGGAGGCGCGCATCATCGCGGCTCAGCTCGACGCGGAGGTGCTGACCCCGCGGGTCGGGCTGCTCGACCTGGAACTCCGTGTCCTGGATGCCGAACAGCGCTGGATCGACCAGCGCATGCGGCAGCTTGCCGAGGAGCTGGCTGAGCGGGCCGGCGAGGAGCTGCGCGCACTGCGCGATGACGTACGCCATCTGACCGAGCGCCAGCCCGAGGCCGCAGTGCGCTTCGCACCCGAGATCCAGTCCCTCCTGCACCGCATCGACCGGGTTGTCGCGACGCAGGCGCGGATCCGCGAACTGCAGGCCGAGCGCGAACGCTATACCCGGATCGAGACCGACCTGAGCCAGACCCTGGCCAGCGTGCGCGAGCGCCTCGAGATCGGGGGCCTGACCGATGTCCTCGGAGGGCTGCTGATCGAGGAGGAGCGGCGTCTGCGTGGTCTGCTGGATCTGCGCTACGCACTGCGCGACCTCGAGCGGGAACTGGCGCAGTCCCGCCTGCGGGACATCACCCTTCGGGACGAGCTGCGTACCCTGCCTCCGGCGCCCGCGGGTCTGGCCGAGGACCGTGCGGCCGCGGAACTCCGGCGCCTTCAGGACACCGTGATCGGGATGCAGCTCCAGGCCGACGAGATGCTGACGGAACAGCTGCAGTTGACCGAGGCCCGGCTGCGCGCCGCCGTGCTGCAGATCGAGGAACTGTCGCAGCTGCTGCGCGAAGCCCTGCTCTGGTGGCCCAGTCATTCGTCGGTCGGGGTGGAGTGGTCCATGCGCCTCCCCGCTGCGCTGATCGCCCTGCTGGATCCTGCATCGTGGAGGGAGATCCGGGGTGCGCTGGTCCAGGTGACCCTCGGACACCCGGCGGGATCGCTGCTCACGCTGCTGATCGCGGGCCTGCTGCTGCTCTGGGCCCGCGGCACGCCGCGGCATCTCGCGCGGTTGGCCGAGATGACCACGCACCGCTTCACCGACCGCATCGGCCTGACCTTCCAGGCGATCGGCTGGAGCCTGCTGCGTACGCTTCCCGTGCCCGTGCTGCTGGCCTCCACCGCATTCCGGCTGGAACGGCTCCCGGACGTCGAGCCGGCGGTCGAGATTCTGGCCATCCTCTTCTTCAGCACCGCGCTGTGGTGGCTGGTCGGCCACCTCTCCCTGCTGTTCACCGGGAAGCACGGGGTCGGGACCGCGCACTTTGCCTGGAATCCGCAGATGGTGCGTCGGCTGCGACGTCACCTCGCGTGGTACCTGCCCACCCAGCTGCTGCTGATCGTGTTCCTCGCACTGAGCCTCGGACACCCCAGCGATCTCGTCGCCGATGTCTTCGGGCGCATCGCCCTGCTCGCGTCGGTGGTCGTGACCGGGGTATTTGCCTGGCGCATGCTCGCGCCGTGGCAGCATGGCGAAGACAATCCGCGGGGGGAGCGCAGGCGCCGGTTCATGCGGGTTGCGCTGATGGCGTACGCCGTGGTCCTGGGCATGCTGACCCTGACCGGCTATCTGCTGACCGTGGCCGCCCTGCTCGCACACACCATCAATACCGCGATCGTGGTGGCCGGTGTCTGGCTTGGCTATAGCCTCGCCGCTCGCGCGCTGGTCCTGAGCGAGACGCGACTGGTGATCCGGCGCATGCGCGAGCAGCGCGCGAAGGCGGCGGCACAGGCCGGCCGGACCGGAGGCGAAGGGGCGCGGGTGGAGATACCGGAGCCGCACCTGAGCGTCGAGAACATCAATCAGCAGACCCGCAGCCTGTTGCGGGTGAGCGCCGGCGCCGCGCTCGTGCTCGGCCTGTTCTGGGTCTGGTCGGAGTTGCTGCCCGCGCTCACGTGGCTGGACGGCGTAACCCTTTGGTCACGCACCATCGTGATCGGCGAGACCGAGATCCTGAGCCGGGTGAGCCTCCAGGACTTCCTGCTCGCGATCTTCCTTGGGGTGCTGTTCACCCTGGCCGCGCGCAACCTGCCGGGCCTGGTGGAGATCCTTCTCTCGCGCAGCACCCAGATGGATGCCGCCGGCCGCTACACCGTGACCACCCTGCTGCGCTACGCGCTGGCGGTGATCGCGGTGATCAGCGTCTTCTCGCTGCTGGGCCTGCGCTGGGCCGAACTGCAGTGGATGGTTGCGGCCCTGACGCTGGGGCTCGGCTTCGGCCTGCAGGAGGTGGTCGCGAACTTCGTGTCCGGCATCATCATGCTCTTCGAACGCCCGGCTCGCGTCGGCGACACCATCACCATCGGCGAGTACAGCGGCACGGTGACCCGGATTCGCACGCGCGCCACCACCATCGTGGACTGGGACAACCGCGAGATCGTGGTGCCGAACAAGAACTTCATCACCGAGCGGCTGATCAACTGGACGCTGTCCGACACCACCACGCGCATCGTGATCCCGATCGGTGTGAGTTACGACGCGGACGTGGACGAGGTGATCGCGACGCTGCGGTCGATCGCCGAAAATCATCCGGCGGCCCTGAAGGACCCGGCGCCCAGCGTCTTCTTCCTGAACTTCGGGGACAGCTCGCTGGGCTTCGAACTCCGGGTCTACGTGAGCCAGCTGAAGGACCGCCTCGCCACGACCAGCGAACTCCATCAGATTATCGTCAGGGAGTTCCGCCGGAAGGGAATCGAGATCGCCTACCCGCAGATGGACCTGCACATCCGGGACATGGCCCCGATGGCGCGGGCGGATAGCCGCGAGGAACCGGGCCGGGACGGTGGCGGGCCGCCGCCCGCTGGCGGCTGATCCGCGCGACGCGCGAGACACGACCGCGCACGGCCTTCCGGGGCGGCCGGGAACAGGCCGGGACAGGTGCGGCATCCAGCCGCGATGCCCCTGCGGAGCCATGCCCGATCGCGGCCGGAGGCCGTTCCCGCGGGCGCAGCCGTCACAACGGCTCCGGGTCGATGTCCCGGTAAATGTCGCGCGTAAAGCGCGGGGTACAGACGGCCAGAAACACCAGATCGACGTCCCCGGTGTTGGTGATTCGCTGCGAGGTGTCCGGGGGCACCACGACCACGTCGCCCGCGCCCACCTCCTGCGGCGCCTGCGTTCCGACCTCGGCCCGGCCCCTGCCCTCGAGGATCACGTAGCGCTCGGTCACGCCCTTCAGGCGGTGAAGCCGGGTGGTGACCCCCGGCTCGACGCGGGCGCGGGCCACCGACACCGCGGTGTCGGTCGGCGTATTCCACCACTCGGCGATGTGGCAGCGCTCCTCGAACCAGTATTCAGCGGGCGGCTGGGCAGTCCCTGTCATCGGTACCTCACCGAGCCCATCGGCATGGCGGCGATGCGCGGCAGGCCGCTGGCATCTTTGCAGAAGAGGATCGGCCAACCCGGGCCGGGCATGCTTCGCAGGATTCCGCTGCTCGATGGGATCAAGGGTAGCTACCCGCTGGATGGAGATCCCCCGGCCCAGCAGGCGGGGGTTGGGGGTTGTGTTCCGCCGTGCGCGACGTTCGCGCTGCGTGAATCCTCGCACAGACCCCACACCAGGCGTCAATCGCGGCATCCCCCCGGGTGAGATCCCCCGCGCCGGAGCGCCGACAATACTCGCCTCCCACAGGGACCGGGGCGCACGCCGCATAAGGCCCAGGGCAAGCGCTTCTACACCCGAAACGGCCGAAGGCGATACACTCGTGCGAACCGGGGCGACAGAAACGGGACACAAACTCGCCGGCACCGCCGCCCCCGGCAGGCGAGGACTCGACCGACATGGATCCAGACCCGCAACACACCGAACTCGACTGGTTCCGCGCGGCGGTGCCCTATGTCGCCGCGCATCGCGACCGGACCATGGTCATCGCGATGGCGGGCGAGGCCGCCCGGGCACCCGAATTCCCGGCCCTGCTGCGGGACATCGCGCAGCTGCGGGCACTCGGCACGCGGGTGGTGCTGGTACATGGGGCCCGTCCTCAGATCGAGGCCCGGCTGCGTGACCGCGGACTCACCCCGCGATACTCGCGAGGCCTGCGGGTGACCGATGCCGAGGCGCTGGAGGCGGTCTGCGACGCGGTCGGTCGCCTCCGGCTGCACATCGAGGGGCTGCTGTCACGCAATCTCGGCAGCCCGGGCATCGCCGGTGCCCGCCTGCGGGTTGCTAGCGGCAACTTCGTGACCGCGCGGCCGCTGGGGGTCCGCGACGGGGTGGATTTCCAGTACACCGGCGAGGTCAGGCGGGTGGACGCACCGGGAATCACGCGCCTGCTCGACGAGGGCCAGATCGTGCTGGTGTCACCGCTCGGCTACTCGCCGACCGGCGAGGTCTTCAACCTGTCCGGCGAAGACGTCGCGACCCAGGTCGCGGCCGGTCTGAAGGCGGACAAGCTGGTGTTTCTGACCGAGGCCGGCCCGCTGCGCGACCGGCACGCCGAGACGCTCACGCAGCTGACGGTGCCGGCGGTGGAGCGGCTGCTGGCCACGGAGGCCGGGCTGCCGGAGGAACTGGCCGGCCACCTGCGCAGCGCGGTGGAGGTCTGCGCCGTGCACGACCTGCGCGTACACCTCGTGGACCGGCACATCGACGGTGGCCTGCTGATCGAGCTGTTCTCGCGGAGCGGAATCGGGACCCTGGTCAGCCGCGAGCCGGTGGAGCGCCTGCGCGCCGCGACCATCGACGATGTGGGCGGGATCTTCGAACTCATCCAGCCGCTGGAGAGCGAGGGCATTCTGGTCCGACGCACCCGCGAGCACCTGGAACTGGAGATCGACTGCTTCCAGGTGCTGGACGCCGACGGGCTGATCATCGGCACCGCGGCACTCTACACCTTCCCCGAAACACAGGTGGCCGAGATCGCCTGCCTCGCCCTGCATCCGGACTATCGTGGCGGCGGGCGGGGCGACCAGATCCTGGAACACATGGAGGGCCTGGCCCAGAGGCGCGGCCATCGGCAGGTCTTCGTGCTCACCACGCGAACCGCGCAGTGGTTCCAGGAACGCGGCTATCACCCGGGCAACATCGACGATCTGCCGGCCGCGCGCCAGGCGCTGTACAGCCAGGCGCGCAACTCCCGGATATTCGTGAAACGGCTCGCCTGACGCTGCTGTCGCGACGGAGGTCCATCCCACAAATGCCCGGGGTCACGGGAACCGCCCCCGGTCGCGATCGCCTGGGGCGAAGATTCAGCCACGGAGAAACACGGAAACACGCGGAATGCACCACGGCTCCCGTAGCGTTATTTTCTTCCATGGCTGTCCGTGTTCTTCCGTGGCTCGTCTTCATCCTTCGGGGGCCTTTGCCCGCGGGCATGACCGTCAGCCGCGGCGTCCCGGGCGAAGGCGATCCAGGCGCAGCCGCGACCGCTGGTCGAACAGGCGCTTCGATGCCAGCCAGACCGCGCCCAGCGCGCCGAAACCGGTGCCGCCCGCGACCAGGAACATGATCAGGATCTGGTACTTCACTGCCTCCACCGGCGGCACACCCGCAAGGATCTGACCGGTCATCATCCCCGGCAGGCTGACCACGCCGGCCGCCGCCATCGCATTGATCGTCGGCATCAGGCCGCTGCGCGCGGCCTCGCGGCGCATGGTCGCGGTCGCGCTGATCCAGGTCTCCCCCAGCGCCAGCCGGCCCTCGATCACCCGGCGCTCCCGCCAGACCGTGTGGGTAAGACGGTCCAGGCCCAGTGCGATGCCGGTCATCGTGTTGCCGAGCAGCATCCCGAGCAGCGGAATCGCGTACTGCGGTTCCCACCATGGCGTGGGCCCGACCATCGTGGTGAGCGCCAGCACCGTCACCACGAATGCCGACAGGAACATCGTTGCCGCACCAATCCCGTAGCCCCAGATGCCGGCAAAGCGCCGCTCCTGCCGGGCCATCACCTCGTACCCGGCGACCGCCAGCATCACCAGCGCCATCAGTGCCACCCAGCTTAGCTGCGCGTGGTCGAACAGAGTCTGGAGCACCAGTCCGACCAGCAGCAGCTGCAGTACCGTGCGCACACCCGCGATCAGCAGGCTGCGGCCCACCCCCAGACGCGCCCAGAGGGTCAGCCCCGCCAGCGCGACCACCAGCAGCGCCGCAAGCGCGAGATCCCATGCGCTCAGGCTGATCACGGTCATCGAGCGAACCTCCCGCCCTGGATCTCGAGGATGCGTCCGCCCAGACGACTGCGCTGCAGGGTGTCGTGACTGACCCACAGGGCGCCCGCTCCCGCCTCGGCGAGGTAGCTGCGCACCGCGCGCTCGATGCGGCGGGTGTTCTCGAGATCGAGGTTCGCGGTTGGCTCGTCGAGCAGCAGCACGCGGGGGCGATTCAGCAAGGCACGCAGCAGCCCCAGCCGCTGCCGCTCGCCGCTGGAGAGGCGCTCGATCTCCCAGCCCAGCGCCTCGTCGGGCAGGGACATGCGTTCGAGCCAGGCCAGTGCCTGCCCCCTTTCCCAGCCGGCGGGAAGGTGTTCCGCAACCCTTGGCGCCCACCATGCTGTCTCCGCCGGGACATACGCGACTTGGCGGCGCCACTCGGGAGGCGCGATATCCCCCCGGTCCTGTCCCGCGAGCCTGACCGCGCCCGAGCCCGGATCAAGATCCGCGAGTGCGCGCAGCAGCAGGGACTTGCCGGAGCCGGAGGCACCGCTGATCTGCACCAGCTCTCCAGGCTGCAGACACAGGTCCAGCGGTCCCAGCTGTGCCGTCTGCAAACCCTCGACCTCCAGCAAGCACTCCATTCCGCCCGACCTTCCCCCTATCCCGCTTCGTATTGAGCGGCACTAGATGCCCCTGGCGCCCGGCAGAGCGCGCTTCCGGTTGCCCCTCCGCCGTGGGAGCGGCTTCCAGCCGCGATCACCCATGCCGCCATACCCATCGCGGCCGGGAGGCCGCTCCCACGACCATCGGGCTCTGCAGGCGAGCCCGCGCGCCGATCAGGCGCCGTATTCTACCCCGCTGAGCACACGAGAGCCGGCCCCGCGATGGTCTGCCGGCGTCGCCGAAGGCTCTGATTGGGGCAGTCCCCAGAGCTCAAGAACTGCTCCGGGAATACGTGCGGTGCGGGCCATCGGCGGCCACGGACGGCTTGAGCGTGCCCGCCCCGCACCTACGCCGGAGCAGCCGCCCCCGGATGCCCGGAACTCTCCCCGGCGCACCAAAAAAAGCGGGCGCTGTTGCGCCCGCAATCACCGATTTCAAGCCCTGGGAGACTGTATGGTCGGTGTCGGAGGAGACTCCGTCTGGGGTGCCCGGACTCGGGGTTCCGGGCACCCCAAGTCGCTTACGTCTTCTTGACGAACTCCGGGTACGCCTCGAGTCCGCACTCGACCACGTCGGCGCCCAGGTATTCATCCTCTTCAGAGAGCCGGATGCCCATCACCAGCTTCAGGATGAACCAGACGACCAGGCTGACAATGAAGACGAAGAGGAAGATCGCCACCAGGCCGCTGAGCTGGCCGAAGACCGTTGCATCCGGGTTGGACAGCAGCACCGCCAGCACCCCCCAGATCCCGGCGGTACCGTGGGCCGAGATCGCACCGACGGGGTCGTCGATCTTCATCTTGTCCAGTGCGACGATGGAGAAGACCACGATCACGCCACCGATCGCGCCGATCACGGCAGCCAGCAGCGGCGACGGGCTCAGCGGGTCGGCGGTGATGGCCACGAGACCGGCGATCGCGCCGTTGAGGGCCATGGTCAGGTCCGCCTTGCCGAACAGCAGGCGGGACGCGATCAGGGACGCGATCACGCCACCCGCGGCCGCGAGGTTGGTGTTCGCGAACACCGCAGCAACATTATTGGCCGAACTCAGATCGGACACCTTCAGTTCCGAACCGCCGTTGAAGCCGAACCAGCCCAGCCACAGGATCAGCACGCCCAGCGTCGCCAGCGGCAGAGCAGCACCTGGAATCGCGTTGATCTCGCCGTTCGGACCGTACTTGCCCTTGCGCGCGCCGAGCAGCAGCACACCCGCAAGCGCCGCGACGGCACCGGTGAAGTGGACGATGCCGGAACCGGCGTAGTCGACGTAGCCCAAGTCGGAAAGGAAACCACCACCCCAGCTCCAGAAGCCCTGGATCGGGTAGATGAAGCCGGTCATCACGACCGCGAAGGCGAGGAAGGCCCACAGCTTCATGCGCTCGGCAACCGCACCCGAGATGATCGACATCGCGGTGGCGACAAACACGACCTGGAAGAAGAAGTCGGCCCGGTTGGAGTAATAGATGTCACCATCGCTCGCCACCATCTCTGCCACGGTGTTGTCACCCGAGATGAAGAAGCCGATGCCCGGGATGATCGAGCTGATCCCGTCGCTGTACATGATGTTGTAACCCACGACCATGAACATCACGGTCGCAACCGAATACAGCGCGATGTTCTTGGTGAGGATCTCAGCGGTGCTTTTGTTTCGCACCAGGCCTGCCTCGAGCATTGTAAAGCCCGCGGCCATCCACATGACCAGCGCACCCGCTATCAGGAAATAGAAGGTATCGAGTGCGTAGGCAAGTTCTGCTACTTGCTGTTCCATGATCGGAAATCTCCAGTAAACGTGAGTTCAGTCCAGGCGGCTCAAAGCGCCTCGGCCCCGGTCTCGCCGGTGCGGATGCGCACGACCTGCTCGATGGGTGAAATGAAGATCTTGCCGTCGCCGATCTTGCCCGTGCTTGCAGACTTCGTGATCGCCTCGACCACGCGGTCAACCGTATCGTCATCCACCGCGACCTCCAGCTTGACCTTGGGCAGGAAGTCCACCACGTACTCGGCACCCCGGTAGAGCTCCGTATGGCCACGCTGGCGACCGAACCCCTTTACTTCAGTCATCGTCATGCCCTGCACGCCGATTTCCGATATTGCTTCGCGAACATCATCAAGCTTGAAGGGCTTGATGATCGCCATGATCATTTTCATCGTTCACTCCTTGTCGCTAGAGCTGGTTTGTCCACGCAGGACGAGAGGTGTCATGTAGACGCGGGGCTTCCTGCACAGGCCGTGCCAACCATGCCCAGACGGGCTCGGGCGCCATTTGTGATCGAATCACCGCCACGCAGGGGGTGACCGCACCAAAAGCGAACGGAACCACGGGGATCGCTGCACCAGAACGGTGCATAACCGGAAGGTGAAGTCACGGCAGACCTTCCGGAGAGGATCAAGCGCAGGAGGCCAGCCCCCTGGCCGATCTTCCCCGGCGCCGGATCGGCGAGAGGGCTCGCCTCCCGCAGGGGGGGCGGGGACAGGGGTGCAGGGCGCGCCTCTCACGCGAATGGCCGTTGGATCAGGGTCTATCCTGGAGCGGATCCGGAGAGAGGACCTCGATGGCTCCGGTGTGCCGCAGCTCTGCCCAGATGGCGCCGACCGTCCGCTGGCTGCCGGGCAGCGGCAGCTCCGGAGCCAGCATCGCCAGTGGTCCGAGCACGTAGGTGCGGGTGAGGATCTCCGGATGGGGAAGCGGCGGTTGCGCCGATACCAGCCGGTCCAGCAGCAGCAGGTCCGCGTCCAGGGTCTTCGGGGCATGGCGCGGCTCGCCGGACCGGCGGCCCAGGCGCGCCTCCAGCTGCTTCAGCCATCCCACCAGTTCCATTGGCGACAGTGACGTGTCGAAGGCGACGCAGAGGTTCCAGTAGTCCGGTCCGTGATAGCCGGCCGCCGGACTGGCGCAGACCGGGGAACGCCGCAGCGCACCGAAGGCGCCGGCAATCGCGCCCAGCGCAGTGCGCAGGTGGCTTGCCGGCTCGACGTTGCTGCCGAGTCCGACAAAGGCACGCCGGGACGGACCGGGCCCGGCATTCAAGGTCGGTTCCGTTCGATAACGATGCCGACCTCGCGCACGCCCGCTACCGCGCCCGGCTTGCCCACGGTCAGGCGAATCGAGTGGCAGCCGAACCGTTCCAGCAGCGTCTGCGCGATCTCCTCGGCCAGACCCTCGAGCAGAACGTGGGCGCCGCGGGTCACGATCGAGCGGACACAGTCGGCGACGGCCGCGTAGTCGATGGTGTCACCGATGTCTCCGGAGTCCGAGGCGGACCGCGTATCCGTGTCCAGTTCGATGTCGAAGCGCAGGCGGCGCCGGATCCGCTGCTCCCAGGCATGAATGCCGATCACGGCTTCAACTTCGAGGTCGTGCAGATAGATGTGATCCATGGTTCGTTCGCCTCCCCGCGAGGAACCCGTGCCAGACACCAGGGCGCAAGCATAACCGACCGCCCGCGGAGCCGCCGAGCACCGTCTTGGTCCGGTGTTCCCCGGAAGCCCGGCACAGGCTGCGCTATGATCCGGGGCCAAGCCGCCACAACACCGATCCCGCAACCCGCGGGACCAGGAGCCATAGCCGCGATGAGCAGCCGTTTTCGAGAATTGCCCTGGCCGGACGACCCCGACGGGCGCCCGCGCCGCATCGGGGTGGAGATCGAAATGGGGGACGTTGCACTGGACGTGATGGCCGCGGCCGTGCGCGCGGAGTTCGGCGGGCGGATCGAAAGCGGCGGAGCCTTCGTCACGTACGTGCGCGAAACGGAGTACGGGGACTTCAGTGTGGAACTGGACGCCAGCGTGCTCCGGGACCACCGCTACCGCGAGCATCTCCGGCGCCTCGGGGTCGAGCTCGATGCAAGGGATCAGGAGTCCCTGGACCGCTGGCTTGCTGATGCCGCGGCCCGCCTGGTCCCGTACGAGATCGTGGCTCCTCCGGTACCGATGACCGTGCTGCCGCGTCTCGACCGCGTCCGTGGCACACTCCAGCGGCAAGGAGCGCAGGGGACCCAGGCGTCGCTGCTGTACGCCTTCGGGCTGCAGCTGAACATCGAGGCGCACAGCCTGGATGCGGATTGGCTCACTCCGCTGCTGCAGGCCTTCGTGCTGCTCTACGAGGCACTGGTCAAGGCCGGCAACATCGACCTCGCCCGCCGGCTCACGCCATTCATCAAGCCCTTCCCGGGCAGCTACGTACGTCACCTGCTGCAACCCGCCTACCGCCCGGGGATCGGCGAGCTGATCGACGACTACCTCGAGCACAACCCGACCCGAAACCGCCCACTGGACATGCTGCCCCTGTTCGCAGTGATCGATGCACAGCGTGTACGGTCGGCGCCGGTGGAACACGAACTGATCAAGCCGCGTCCGGCACTGCACTACCGGCTGCCGAACTGCGAGATCGACGACCCCGAATGGACTCTGGCACGACCGTTCAATGCATGGGCCGAGGTGGAACACCTGGCGGCGGACACGGACCGCCTGCAGGATGCGCGCGCGGAATACCTGCGGCGTCCCGCGCAGGCGCTCGGGCAGTTCGCGGACCAATGGGCGCAGCGGATCCGTGACTGGTTCTGATCCGGAAACAGCCCGCGAAGAGACGGACGGTGCGAGCCGGCGTCCACTGGTCGCGATCACCGGACCGGACCGCGGCGGCTGGCCGGCATGGTTCTTCACCGCGCTGGCCGTGCGCCGGGCGGGCGGCCGACCGCTCAGGATCCGCCCGTCACGACCCTGCTACCGCTGCGATTTCGATGCCCTGATCGTCGGCGGCGGCGCGGACGTCGACCCGGCGCTCTATGACGAGCCCGGGGGGCCGAGCGCCAGCGACATCCAGGCGGCCGAGCGCCGCTGGACGCAACGGCTGATCGGCTACGCCTTCTACCCGATGCTCTGGCTGCTCCGCCGCATGTTCCAGTCGCATCGGGGCGGCCTCGACCCCGAGCGGGATCGCCTGGAGAAGGCCCTGATCAACCGCGCGCTCGACGGCCACCTGCCGGTGCTCGGCATCTGTCGCGGCATGCAGCTGATCAACGTGGTGCTCGGAGGGAGCCTGAACCGCAGCCTCGACGCGTTCTACGTGGAGACCCCGAGGTCGCGCAGCCTGCTGCCGGTGAAGAAGATCTCCGTCGAATCCGGCAGCCGGCTGGAGGAGGTCTTCGACACTGGAGAATTGTGGGTCAATGCGCTGCACGATCAGGCCGTGAAACGTCTGGGCCGGCGGATCCGGGTCGCGGCCTGCGAACCGGCGGGCGTGATCCAGGCGATCGAGTCCACGGCCGGCTGGTGCATCGGCGTGCAGTGGCACCCCGAATACCTGCCGCAGAAGGAGATCCAGCAGCGGCTGTTCCGGGCCCTGGTGGAGGCCGCCCGGCAGGCACCCGCGCGGCCCGGTCAGCTCGCGGCCGGATAGGGAATGCCGAGCCCCCCCAGGCCGCAGTAACCCTCCGGGTTCTTCGCCAGGTACTGCTGGTGATAGTCCTCCGCGAAGTAGAAATCCTCCAGCGGCCTGATCTCCGTGGTCACCGGACCGCGGCCCGCCGCGCGCAGGATTTCATTGAAGCGCTCGCGGCTGGCCTCGGCCACCGGCAGTCGCCCCGGATCCGCAGGATAGATTCCCGAGCGGTACTGCGTCCCGACGTCGTTTCCCTGGCGCATGCCCTGGGTGGGATCGTGACCCTCCCAGAAGATCTTCAGCACCTCCTCGAGCGCAAGCCTGGACGGATCGAAGACCACGCGGACGAGCTCGTTGTGCCCGGTCATGCCCGAGCACACCTCCCGATAGGTCGGATTCGGGGTATGGCCGGCACCATAGCCCACTGCGGTCACGTGAACGCCCGGCTGTCGCCAGAACAGACGTTCCGCGCCCCAGAAGCAGCCCATGCCGAGGTGGACCACCTCCATCCCGTCCGGATAGGGCGGCAGCAGCGGGACGTCGAGCACCGCGTGGCGCTCGGGTACCGGCATCGGGGTCGCGCGTCCCGGCAGCGCCTCCGAGGGATCGGGCATGCGGGTCTTGTGCATCGCGGCAAACAACATCCAGAACTCCTCAGGGCTGACCCGGCGGTTCGATGCGGAGCAGTTCGCCGGGGTCGTGATCGGTGAGCACGTAGACCAGACCGTCGCGCACGTGCACGTCACGGATGCGCCGGTTCTGCGCCTCGAGCAGGCGGACCTCCGAGACCACGGTGTTGTCGTCGTCAAGCGTGATCCGTGCGAGGTGCCGGTGCGCCAGCGCCCCGACCAGCAGATCACCGTCCCAGTCGGGGAAGGCATCGCCCTGGTAAAAGGCCATGCCGGATGGCGCAATCGACGGGGTCCAGTGGTGCAGGGGCTGTTCCATGCCTTCCTTCTCGCGGATTCCCTCCCCGACGACGGCACCCGAGTAGTCGATGCCGTGGGTGATCACCGGCCAGCCGTAGTTCAGACCGGGCTCGATGATGTTGATCTCGTCACCGCCCCGGGGCCCGTGCTCATGTTCCCACAGGGCTCCGGCCTCGGGGTGCAGGGCCATTCCCTGGGGGTTGCGCACGCCGTAGGCATAGATCTCCGGACGCGCTCCGTCGTCCCCGGCAAAGGGGTTGTCCGCGGGAACGCGGCCGTCATCGTGCAGCCGGATGATGCTGCCCGCGTGGTCATCGAGTAGCTGGGCGCGCGGCCGGTCTCCGCGATCGCCCACGGACAGGAAGACGTACCCGTCGCGGTCGAAGACAATGCGACCGCCGAAATGGCGCCCGCCACGGCTGGCAGGCTCGGCGGTGAACAGGATCTCGACGTCGCTCAGGCGGTCATCCTCAAGGCGCGCGCGCGCCAGACGCGTGGTCACGCCGCCGCCGACCGAGGCGGCATGGGTGAAATACAGCCAGCGGTTGTCCTCGAACCCGGGATGCAGGGCCAGGTCGAGCAGACCTCCCTGACCGGTGGCGGTGATCGGCGGTAACCCCGGCACCGGCTCCGGCAACAGCCTGCCGTCGCGGAAGATCCTGAGGCGCCCGGGCCGTTCGCTGATCAGGATGTCGCCGTCGGGCAGGAAGGCCAGCGCCCAGGGGTGCGACAGGCCGTCGGTCAGTGGCACGACGCGGTAGTCGGCGGACGCGCCCGCACGTCCCTGCTCCCCCGCGCAGGCCGCGAGCGAGACGAGCAGGAGCAGAAAGGGAAGGATCCGCCAGGGACCCGTTCGCATCGAGTGCATCAGCATATCCCCTGCTGCCGCCCGGCAGCGTTGACGTGCAAGAGCAGCCACGAAAGAACACGGCGTGCACGACCGATAGTTGGCCCTGCCGCCACCTCGGCTGGACGGTCGCCCGTCTCCTGCGCCCCGTTCGCGCCATGGAGTGCGGGAGCTTGCTCCCGCGGCAGGAGGCAGCCCCCTGCAGCGCAAGGCGGCGGCAAGCCGCCGCACTCCATACGGCGCTCTCATCCCTCGGGGCGTCGCGTATCGACATGATGTTTAGTCCGGCAGGCCACGGGCGGGTTCCGCAAGCAGCCCGGCCCGGGCGCAGTCCCTCGCGAGCCCCCGGACTGACGTCACCAGCTCCTCCGCATGTCCGGCCCGCAACCGGGCACGCAGATGCTCGACCAGGTCGATCTGGCGCGTCTGCAGTTCCCGGGCCAGTGACATCAGGCCGGCCCGCTCGTCCAGCTGGCGCGCCCGCTCGAGCTCCGCCGAATCCTGCGGCAGGGTCAGGGACAGCTCGATCAGCTGGCGCATGCGCATGGCGCCGGCCTCCTCGGAGGCCACGGCCAGCTCCTGTCCGAAGACCTGCAGATCGTGGATCTCGCCCAGCAGATCCTGCAGCACCTTCAGTTGCCGGGCCTGTTCGGCCGCGTCGGGAAGGACGACGACCAGCGGCTCCAGCAGGTAGCGCAGGCGCTTCCCGCTGATGCGGGCGATGTGCAACGGCTCCTCCGCGGTATCGGCAAGGATGTTGGCGCACTGCGTCGCAAAATCGCCGCTGGCCTCGAGCAGCAGTCCCGCTGTCACCTCGGCGAAGCTGTGCCGGGGGTCGTCGCGCTTCGCCTTGAGCCGGGCGCGCAGCGGCTTGTGCACCAGCCGGAAGCGCTCCGCCAGGGTCGCCCGGAGTTCCGCATATTCAGCCTCCAGCCGTTCCTCCAGGCGCTGCTGCAGCCAGTCGAAGCCGGGCCTCTGATGCGGTTTCGGATCGGACCGTCGCTGCGCCAGCCGGGCCAGCTGTACCTCGGTGTCCCGAGCCGCGCCCGTGGCGTCGACCACCGCCTTCAGGCGCCGGCGAAGCTTCCGGGTGACGACGTCGGTCAGGTACGGACGGTAGGCCTTCTCGATGCTGCGCGCACGCCGTATCGCGACCCGGAACTGGTGCACCGCATCCGGATCGTCCAGCTCCCCTGCCAGTGCGTCGGCCACCGCAAGACGCTTGCGCATCAGCAGCCGGGCGACCTGGCCAACCGGGCGCTGCATGTGAGAGGGCTTGACGGTCAGGACCCTGGCAACCATCGCGGCATCCTACTCTCCGGTATGTTACAGATTCTAGTGAGCCATGCGGAAAGTTCGGTGACTATGGAGCACAGCCAGAAGGGCCGGAGCAAGGAGGGCAAGGGCAGGAATAGTGGGCCTATTTCAAACTGGCCCAACGCAGCGCCGGCGCTTCTGGCGAAGCGATCTGGTACCGAACCTTCCGCATGGCCCACTAGCTCGGGCGGTTGCCGGCCGCGCCGGCATCAGGGGGATAACGATAGGGGTGTGGCTGCCCCCCGGGGCGGGTCCGGAACAGCCGCATCGTCCACAGATACTGGGCCGGCGCCTCGCGAATCGCGCGCTCGATGGCCGCGTTCATCGCCCGGGCATCGGCACTGTCGTCGCCGCTCGGAAAATCCTCCAGCGGCGGCCACAGCTTCAGCACGTACTGGTCCTCGGCTCGGTCGTAGCTCGTGAAACTCGGCAGCACAGCGGCGCCGGTCATCCGAGCGAGACGCCCCAGCGCGGTCAAGGTCGCCTTGCGCACGCCGAAGAACTCCGCGAAGACCGCCCCCTCGGCGCCAAGATCCTCGTCCGGCAGATAGTAGAAGAAGCGTCCCCGCCGGATCTGGCGGATCGCCGGCCGCAGACCCTGCTCCCGGGTGAAGATGTCGCCGGAATAGCGGGTCCTGGAGCGGTGATTGACCCACTCGACCAACGGATTCCGCATCGGTTTGGCGAAGGACACCCCATCGTAAGACTGGCTCATGCGCAGCCCGCCGTGGTCCAGCGCCAACGAGTGCGGTGCAAGCACGATCACCGGCACGTCCCGGGCGCGCAGCCGCTGGTAGTGCTCTTCGCCCACCAGGCGAATGCGGGCCGCATGCGTCTGCGGCGACCCGAACCAGAGCATCCCGTAGTCGAGCATGCTCTGCGCCGCATACCGGTAGTGCTCGCGCAGCAGGCGCTCGCGCTGGTCCCGGGTCAGATCCGGGAAGCACCAGGAGAGGTTTACCCGCGCGATATGCCGGCGCTTCGGGGAGCCTGCGCGCAGCGCCCGGGCCAGTCCCGGAACCAGCGCGCGCAGCACCGGCCGCGGCAGCCGGTGCAGCAGCCACAGCAGGCCAAGGCCGAACCACGTGCCCCAGTGCCGCGGCGATGCGTGGCGCCAGGTCAGTTCGGCCCGGTGGGCATCGGCCCCGGGAGCCGCGGCGCCTGCGCGGGTGCTCATTGCCCGCCGGCGGGAGGAACGATCTGTTTGCGCGCCCGCCGGGCGAAGACCTCCATCTCCTTCGCCGCCTGCAGGTCGCCCCTGTCCCGGGCCACGGACGCGCCGCGCTCGCAGACCTCGAGTGCCCGGGCCGGTTCGCCGGCATCGAGCAGGCTCCGCCCGAGGAGCTTCCAGGCCGCGGAGTAGCCGGCGTCCTGCTCCAGCGCGCGTTCCAGGTGCGGGATCGCCTCGCCGGTCCTTCCCGCCGCCACCAGGGCGTTGGCCAGCGACAGGCGCAGCATCGGCGAATCCTGACCGGCCTCGAGCATGGCCTCGAAACGGGGGATCATGTCGGCCATTTTTGTTCCTCCAGCTTCATTCGGGGGGGCGGGGGGTTGGCACAGCCCCACCGGTGGCTTATCACTAGAATAACCGCGAAGCCGGCCGGAACAGGCGCTGCACGGCCTTCACCCGGTCGCGTTCGGTCAGGAACAGGATCACGTGGTCGCCGGCTCGGATCACGGTGTCATGGTGGGGCACGATCACCTCCCGGTCGCGCACGATCGCGCCGATGCTGGCGCCCCTTGGCAGCCGCAACTCGTCGATGCGTCGGTCGACCACGCGCGACGTCCGCCGGTCTCCGCTGACAATGGTCTCGATCGCCTCCGCTGCGCCCCGGCGCAGGCTGTGCACGGTCGCGGTGCCTTCCTCGCGCACGCGCGCCAGCAGCACCCCGATGGTCGCCTGCTGCGGGGAGAGCGCCACATCGATCGGTCCGCCCTCCATCAGGTCGACGTAGCCGGGGCGGTTGATCAGCGCCATCACCTTGCGCACACCCCGGCGCTTGGCCAGCATTCCGGAAAAGATGTTGGCCTGGTCGTCGTTGGTCACCGCGCAGAACACATCCATGTCGCCGATTCCGCAGCTTTCCAGGAAGCGGTCATCGGCGCTGTCCCCGGTCAGCACCTGCGTGTCGGGGGGCAGTTCCGCGGCCAGGTATTCCGCGCGCTGCGGATCACGCTCGATCAGCCGGACCTCGTAACGATCGGCCAGCGCCTCCGCCAGCCGGCGGCCGATGTTGCCGCCACCGCCCACGAGGACCCGCCGGTAGGGCTTGTCCAGCTTGCGCAGTTCCGAGGTCACGGCCCGGATGTTCTTCTTCGCGGCCACGAAGAAGACCTCGTCCTCGGCCTCCACCACGGTGTCCCCATCCGGCTCGATGGGGCGATTGCGCCGGAAGATCGCTGCGACGCGGGTGTGGATGCCCGGCATGTCGGTGCTGATCCTGCGCAGCTCGTGGCCCACCAGCGGACCGCCGTAGTAGGCCCTGACCCCGACCAGCGATACCAGTCCGTCGGCGAAGTCCAGGACCTGCAGCGCACCGGGATGTTCGAGCAGGCGCTGGATCTGGCTGGTCACGATCGCCTCGGGGGAGATCAGCATGTCCACCGGCACCGCGTCCGGCGCGAAGAGCCCGGGGTTGTCGTGATAGCTGCGCTCGCGCACCCGCGCGATCTTGGTGCCGATTCCGAACAGCGTGGAGCCGACCTGGCAGGCGAGCATGTTCACCTCGTCGGAATCGGTCACCGCGATGAGCACCTCGGCCTCCCGCGCGCCCGCGGATTCGAGTACGCCCGGATGGCAGCCGAAGCCGCTGATCGTCCGGATGTCGAGGTGGCTGGCGATGGCCTCCAGACAGTCGGCGCGGGTATCGATCACCGTCACGTTGTGACCGTCTCCACTGAGGGCCTCCGCGAGCGACTGCCCCACCTGCCCCGCACCGACGATGACGATACGCTTCAATCGGAACCCCGCGCTCAGCCCTCGGCCTTGAGCCTCTTCGGATCAATGCCCAGAGTCTTGAACTTCCGGTAGAGGTGGGTCCGCTCCAGCCCGACGCGCTCCGCCAGGCGGGTCATGTTGCCCTCGCTGCGCTCGAGCTGGTGGATCAGGTACTGGCGTTCGAACTGCTCGCGGGCCTCGCGCAACGGGAGATCGGGGAACAGACCGGCCTCCTCCAGCTCGGCCTCCTGCAGCGTCTGTCCCGACAGTGTGCGTTCCACCTCCTCGCGGCTCACCTCGTCACCGGACCCGAGGATCATCAGCCGCTGCACGAAGTTGCGCAGTTCGCGGACGTTTCCCGGCCAGTGATAACGGCGCAGCTGCTCCAGCGCCCCCGGCTGGAAGCTGCGCACCGGCAGCCCTTCCTGCTGATGCAGCTGGACCATGTGGTAGTTGAGCAGCGCCGGGATGTCCTCGGGGTGCTCGCGCAGGGGCGGGATCTTCAGCGGCAACACGTTCAGGCGGTAGTACAGGTCCTCCCGGAACCCGCCCTGGGCGACGGCCTCACCGAGATCGACCTTGGTCGCGGCCACCACGCGGACATTCACGGTGATCGGCTGGGTGCCACCGATCCGGGTGATGCGCTGCGTGTCCAGCGCATGCAGAAGCCGGCCCTGCGTCTGCGGATCCATCTCCGCCACCTCGTCCAGAAAGAGCACCCCCCCGGCGGCCTGTTCCAGCAGCCCGAAGCGGACACGCTCCCCGTGCTCGGCGCCGAAGAGCTCGGCGACGGATTCCTCACCGGACAGCGACCCGACCGCGACCACGATGAAGGGGTTGTCGCGACGGGCACTGCGCCCGTGCAGGTAGCGCGCGAAGGTGTGCTTGCCCACACCGGCCTCGCCGGAGATCAGAACCCAGGTGTCGTGCTGCGCCATGCGCTGCACCTGGTCGCGCAGGCTGTTCATCACCGCGCTGTCGCCGACCGGTTCGGCGATCGCGGCGCCGAAGCGGCGGAGCCCCTGGTTCTCGCGCTGCAGCCGGTCCGACTCCAGCGCATTGCTCAGGGTGATCGTGAGCTTGTCGATGGACAGGGGCTTCTCGATGAAGTCGTAGGCACCGAGGCGGGTCGCATCGACTGCGGTCTCCACGTTGCCGTGACCGGAGATCATCACTACCGGGAACGGCAGCCCGTCCTCGTCGCTCCACTCCTTCAGCAGGCTGATCCCGTCCCCGTCCGGCATCCAGACGTCGAGCAGCACCAGGTCGGGACGCCGGGCGCGCCGGGCCGCCTTGGCCTCGGCCACCGAGCCGGCGAGCGCCACCTCGTAGCCCTCGTCCTCCAGCACATCGCGCAGCAGCATGCGGATGTCCGGCTCATCGTCCACCACCAGTACGTACGCTACGCTCATTCCCGTTCGTCTCCGACGTCGCCTTCGTCACCGCCATGATCGACCGGAATCCGGATCACGAACACGGCGCCGCCGACGGACCGATTATGGCATTCAATCATGCCCCCGTGCTCCTCGACGATCTTCTGCGCCACCGCCAGACCCAGCCCGGTGCCCCGCGGCTTGTCCGTGGTGTAGGGCTCGAAGATGCGTTCAAGGAACTCCGGTCGGATGCCGGGCCCGTTGTCCGCCACCCGCAGTTCAACCCGTCGGCCATTGTCGTCGTCGAGACTGCGGGTCGCGACCTGGACCTCGCCCGCGGGCTGCTGCGCCACGGCCTCCATCGCGTTCTTGATCAGGTTGTGCAGCAGCTGCCGCAGCCGGCCGGCGTCCGCCCGGATCGCGGGCAGCCCCGGCTCCAGGTCGAGCACGATGCGCGCGTGCTCCACCCCCCCGTAGAGCTCACAGACGTCGCGCAACAGATCGTTCAGATCCAGGGGCACCAGCGCGAGCCGCGGCGCCTGGGCATAGTCGCGGAAGGCGTTGACCAGGGTCTTCATCGCCTCCACCTGCTGGACGATGGTCTGCGTCGCCCGATCCAGCACCTCGCGGTCGGAGCCCTGCAGGGTCTTGCCCAAGCGCCGCGAGAGCCGTTCGGCGGAGAGCTGGATCGGCGTCAGCGGGTTCTTGATCTCGTGCGCGAGCCGCCTTGCCACCTCGCCCCAGGCGGCATCGCGCTGGGCGCGCAGGAATTCGGTCATGTCATCGAAGACGATGGCGTGCAGCCCGCGGTTGTTGCCGAGATTCGGCAACCACACGGCCCGGGTCATCAGCACCTTGCGCCCGGTGCGCGTGAACACCACGACCTCGCGCGACCACTCTTCCTCGCGGCGGGTCAGCGCGTCGCTGATCGCGTCGAAGAACTGGGCCACCAGCGGACACTCGCCGTCGTACTCGGACAAGAAGCGGTTGTGCCCGGCCCACAGGTCGCACTCGAGGATCTGGCAGGCGGCCCCGTTGGCGGTGCGCAGGCGCAGGCTGCCATCGAGTGCCAGCACCCCGGAGCGCAGGTGCTGCAGCACGCTCTCGAGGTAGGCGCGCTCTGCATCGAGGAGCCGGCGGTTGCGCTCCGCCTCCTGACGCGCCTCGCTCAGCGTGCGCGTCATCGCGTTGAACGAGCGCACCAGGAAACCGAGTTCGTCGTCCCGGCTGACCGCGAGCCGGGTGCTGTAGTCGCCCGACGCCACCAGCCGGGTGCCCTCGGCCAGGTCCGTCACCGGGCGCACCAGCCGGCGGGCGACGAGCAGTCCCGCCCAGAGCGCCGCCATCAGCGAGATGGCCAGCGCGAGGGACATCGTGAAGATGAAGCCCTGCTTGATCGGCCCGCGCAAGTACGCGAACTCCCGGTAATCGACAAAGGCGTCCTGCACCCGCACTGCCAGCGCGCTCATGCGCGGGTCCACGGGGTAGATGCCCTGAAGGATGCGACTGTCGGCGCCCGGCCGGCGCTCGCTGGCGGCCGCAACCACCCGGATCACGAGACTTCCGTCCGCCTGCGGTTCGAGCCGGGTGAAGGGCTGTCCGGGGCTCATGCGCAGCAGCACGTCGGACCCTGGAGGCGAGGGCAGCCGTCGGATCGGACTGTCGGTGCTGGAGGCGATGATCCGGTTGTTCGCGCCGACCAGGGTCAGTTCCTGGGCGTCCATCTGGGCGCGGAGATCGTTCAGGGCCAGCGGCACCAGGGTCTCGGACACATCCTGCAGCTGCCCCATGATCTCCTGCGTCTCCCGCGCCAGCTGCCGGACACGCAGATCCAGCGACGAGCGGGACAGTTCCAGTGCGTCCTCCAGCGCCCCCTCGACCCGCACGTCGAACCATGAATCCACGCCCTCGTTCAGGAACTTGAAGGAGAAGTAGTAGACCACCGTCACCGGCAGCACCGCGACCAGCATGAAACCGGCCACCAGCCGCAGCGTCAGGCGGCTCCCGGGCGCGCCGTCCCGGTACTGCACGATCAGGCGCGAGAACTGGTAGATGATCCGGATCCCGAGCGCCACCAGGACCAGGCCGTGAAAGGCCAGCAGCCACAGGAAGAGCTGCTCGAACCGCGCGGAATTCTGGGCCGCGTCGCCCATCAGGACCAGCGAGGCCAGCAGCAGCAGGAACAGCAGGACCATGCCCAGCAGGCCCCAGGGAAAACGTCTCAGTCCAAGGACCACCGATACCACCCCAGTCGCGTCACGTAGGCGCTGCGCAGTCGCGCATCCCATTGCAGAGGCAGCGGCAGGGCCGAGTGATCCACCTGGATCCGCGTTGCCAGCTGGTAGTCGCGCCCGGGGCGCAGCGAATCCCGGTCCACTTCCAGCACCATCCGCCCGAGGCGCCGGGCCAGGATCTCCAGCGCATCACCGAGAGTCGGCGCGAGATCGGTCTGCTGGCGTTCGTGATCCGTGACCACGTAGTGGCGACTCAGTTCGTAGTATTCGATACGCACCGAGCGGGTCTGCGCCGTCAGGATGCGCTCGCCGATGAGCCAGCGCGGGTACTCGAGGCGGGCCTCGGAGATGAAATCCACGCGCACCCCGTTCTCGAGCGCGTCGAGCACCACCCCGGGAAGCTCCATGTCCAGGTACATGCGCACCAGCAGCCGGTCGTGGTCCTGCCAGACGTGATCGGCCTGCCGGATCTCGGTCGCCATCGTCACCAAGGGTACCAGCAGCATCCAGACGAGCAGTCCCGCGAGCCAGCGCCGCACCCGGTCAGCCCCTGTGTTCCAGCAGTGCATAGTAGAAGCCGTCCATGTCCAGGGTGCCCAGCGCAATGGCCCGTCCCACCTCGCGGTCGATCCCGCCCGGGAAGCCCGGATCGCGGATCCGCGCCTCCGGATTGTCCCCGAGCCAGGCGGCCACCACCGCCTCGTTCTCCGCGCGAAGCAGCGAACAGGTGGCATACAGCAGGCGCCCGCCGGGCCGCAGCAGACTCCACGCGGCAGTCAGCAGTTCCCGCTGGCGCACAGCCAGGTCGGGGATGTCGCCCTGGCGCCGGAGCAGCTTGATGTCCGGGTGCCTGCGGATCACGCCGGTTGCCGAGCATGGGACGTCGAGCAGGATCGCATCAAAGGGCCTCCCGTCCCACCACGTCTCCGGATTGGACAGATCGCCAACCGCCAGGCGGGCATGGTAATGCAGCCGGTGCAGGTTTTCCCGGACCCGTCCGAGGCGGCCGCCATCCACGTCCAGTGCGAGCAGATCCAGCTCGCCGCCCGCGCACTCGAGCAGGTGGCCCGTCTTGCCTCCGGGCGCCGCGCAGGCGTCCAGCACCCGATCTCCGGGCTGCGGCGCCAGCAGCAGGGCCGCCCACTGGGCCGCCCCATCCTGCACCGAAACCAGCCCTTCGGCGAATCCCGGCAGATCCTGCACATCCGCCGCTGCGGCCAGCGTCAGCGCGGAGGGCACCAGCGGGTGTTGCTCAGCGGCGCCGCCCCACTCCTCCAGCCGCGCCGCCAGATCCTCCCGGGAGCCCCGGGCCAGGTTGACGCGGAGGGTCATCGGGGCCGGCTGGGTGGAGGCCTGCAGCACCGACTCCCACTGGTCGGGGAAGGCGTCCCGGATGCCCTGGATCAGCCACGACGGACACGCATAACGCGTCGCCGGATCACGGTCCATCACTGCCGCCAGCTGCTCGCGTTCGCGCAGCGCTCGCCGCAGCAGTGCGTTCACCAGGCCGACGGCACCCGGACGCTGCACGGTCCGGGCCAGCTCTGCCGTCTCCCGCACCGCCGCGTGATCCGGCGTGCCGAAGTGAAAGATCTCGGCCAGACCCTGGCAGAGCAGGACACGGATCACCGCGTCACGCGGCTTCAGCGGCCTGTCGAGCATCCCGTCCACCATGGCCTCGAGGCGGATGTACCAGCGCATCGCCGCATAGGCCAGCGCCCGGCTCCAGGCGGCCTCGCGCGGCGGCAGATCGCGGGTCTCCGCGGCCAGCGCCGCGGTCAGCGACTCCCCCTTCAGCCTCACCCGACTCAGAGCCGAGAGGCACTGCCGGCGCGGTATCCAGCCGGTCTGCCCGGCGGTCATCCATCGCCCCCGAGGCGCCGGCCGGGAAGGGCCTCGCCGCGGGCCCAGGCGCTCGCGGGGATCGGCCTGCGCCCCGGGAGCTGCACCGTCCGCAGGCGCAACAGGCCAGCGCCCGTCGCCACGTCGACGCCGTCGGGCCCGGTCGCGACCACCGTGCCCGGGGGCGCTGGAGTCCCTTCGGCCGGCTCCGGCACGTCTGCCCGATGGATGCGCAGTACGCGGTCACCCAGACGCGTCTGCGCGACCGGCCAGGGCTGGAAGGCACGCACGCGGCGGGCGATCCGGACCGCCGGCTCGCTCCAGTCCACCCAGGCCTCCGATTTTTCGACCTTGCGAGCGTAACGCACCCCGGATTCCGGCTGCGGCGACGGCTGCAGGCTGCCATCGAGAATCGCGTCCAGACGTTCCACCAGCAGTGCCGCGCCCATCCCCGCAAGACGCTCGGTCACCTCGGAGGCGATCATGCGGTCATCCAGGGGCAGGCGCTCACAGGCGTAGACCGGACCGGTGTCCAGGCCCGCCTCCATATGCATCAGGCAGACTCCGGTCTGCCGGTCCCCCGCCAGGATCGCGCGCTGCACCGGGGCGGCGCCGCGCCAGCGCGGCAGCAGCGAGGCGTGGATGTTCAGGCACCCGAAAGAGGGGATCGACAGCACCGCGGGCGGCAGGATCAGCCCGTACGCGGCAACGATCAGGATGTCCGGTTGCAGCTGCCGCAGTTCCCCGTGGGCCTCGTCGGACTGCAGCGATGCCGGCTGCAGCACCGGGACTCCCGCCGCCTGCGCGATCCGTTTCACCGGACTCGGGCTCAGCCTGCGGCCCCGCCCGGCGGGGCGATCCGGCTGCGTGTACACCCCGACGGGTGTCCGCCCCGACGCAATCAGGGCCGCCAGCGCGGGAACCGCGAATTCCGGAGTCCCGGCGTAGACGATGCGCCGGTCCGCGGCCATCAACGGCCGGCGACGGAGCCGGCCACGGCCGGGCTCGCGGACGGCGCCCTGGCCGCCTGCTTCTCCAGCTTCTTGCGGATGCGATTGCGCTTCAGGGTGGAGAGATAATCGACGAAGAGCTTGCCGTCGAGGTGGTCGATCTCGTGCTGGATGCAGACCGCGAGCAGGCCGTCGACGTCCATCTCGAAGGACTGGCCGTCCCGGTTCTGCGCCCGCACGCGGATGCGCTCGGCCCGGCGTACGGTCTCGTAGAAGCCGGGAACGGAGAGGCAGCCCTCGTCCATCTCCTCCTCCCCCTCGCGGCTGACGATCTCCGGGTTGATCAGGCAGTGGGGCTCGGCCTGGTCCTCCGACACGTCCGCGACCAGGATCCTCTTCTGCACGTTGATCTGCGTGGCGGCAAGGCCGATGCCCGGGGCCGTGTACATGGTCTCGAACATGTCGTCGACCAGTTGCCGCACGGAATCGTCCACCTGGTCCACCGGATGCGCGCGCAGGCGCAGCCGCGGGTCCGGAAAGTGAAGGATTTCTCTAAGTGCCATCGATAAGACCTCGATCTTTTTGTACTGTGCCGGCAACGTTTTTCTGCTAACTTCTAAAGATGTTGACGATAGACGCCGATCCAGGGAATGAAGATCGGCCGCGGATCGCGTGATCGTCCCTTCCCACCGGCCCTCGCCCGCCGGCGGGAGCGGGAATCGAGTGCGCTGGGCGCGATCTTCAGGTTGACGGGGCGCCGTACCGCCGCGGGACCTGTTTTGCAGTATATTGGGTCAGCGGTGCATTTTACGATAGAACCGCAAACTGGCGCGGACACTGCCGTGCAGAGGTCCGGTCGGGGAATCAGACAGCGGCGGCCGGCAGGAATTCGCCCGGCATCGCGAGCGGTGACGGCGAGAGAACGCGCCGGGCGGACGTCGCGGGGACATGAACAGGGGGAAAACGATGTTCGATGCAAGGGCTGCAGCACGCGTGCGCCAGACGGCCGTTGTTGTCCTGTTGGCGCTGGGGCTGGTCGCCTGTGCGACCGCTCCCGAACCCGCAGTGCCGGAACCGGAGCCGGCTCCCGAGCCGATGACGGCACCCGAGCCGGAACCCGCACCGGAACCGGTGCTGCGACCGACAGCGCCGGAGCGGTACGTGGTCCAGGAGGGCGATACGCTGTGGAGCATCGCCAACGTCTTCCTGCGCGATCCCTGGTACTGGTCGGAGATCTGGCTGGTCAATCCCGAGGTGCGCAACCCGCACCTTATCTATCCCGGTGACGTGCTGAGCATCCACTTCATCGATGACCGGCCGCGCGTGATGGTGGACGCCGGTCCGCGCACGCGCATCGAGGAACTCGCGGAGAAGCCCTTCCCGATCGCCGCGCTGCAGCCGTTCATGTTCCGCGCCCGCGTGGTCGACGAGGAGACGCTGGAGCAGGCTCCCCACATCGTGGCCGCCCGGGACGAGCGGGTGCTCTTCGGCCCCGGCGACGAGGTCTACGTGCGCAACGCCCCGGACGCCGAGAAGTACGACCTCTATCAGCTGGTCCGCAGGGACCGGATGCTGGTGGACCCCGAGACCGGCGAGGAACTGGGGGTGGCAATCATCCCCGTCGGCCAGGCCGAGATCGTCCGTGGCGGCGAGATCGCGACCGCGCTGATCAGCGCCGGCGAACGCGAGGCGCTGCGCGGCGACCGCCTGATCGGCTTCGACGAGGACCCGGATCTGCTGTTCGACATCAGCAACCCGCCGCCGGGGCTCGAGGGCGAGGTGATCCTGCTGTTCGACGCGATCACCCAGATCGGCAGGTACCAGGCCGCGGTGATCAACCGGGGTGAGCGCGAAGGCGTCCGGGACGGCCAGGTCTTCGCGGTGTGGGCAGCGGGACGTACCGCCGTCGATCCCGTCAGCGAGGGACGCAACGACGTCGTGCAGCTGCCCGAGGAGAAGGTCGGTACGCTGATGGTGTTCCGGACCTTCGAGAAGGTGGCCTATGGCCTGGTGATCGAGTCGATGCGGCCCATCCGTGAAGGGTTCAAGACCCGACACCCCTGATCCGGCAAACGAGGCGCCGAGGGAACGGCTGCGTGACTGGCTCCGCCTGCTGCACACCCCGGGACTCGGCCCACGGCGTGTCGCCCGCCTGCTGGAGGCCTTCGGAACCCCTGCCGCGGCACTGCAGGCCGACGCCCGGGCCTGGGCCGCGGCCGGCGCCGGCGGCAGCCCGTGCGAGGGCGGCGACGTCGCGGTCCGCGAGGCCGGGGTCGACGCCGACCTGGAGTGGCTGGAGAGCGACCCCCGGCACTTCATCCTGACCCGGGACGACCCGGATTACCCGCCCCTGCTGGCCCAGCTGCCCGATCCGCCGCCGGCCCTGTACCTGGTCGGGGATCCCGCGATGCTGCGGCGGCCGCAGATCGCGATCGTGGGCAGCCGCGAGGCGACACCCCAGGGGCTGCGCATCGCCGAACGCTTCGCCCGATCGCTCGCCTCCGCGGGTCTGACCGTGACCAGCGGCCTCGCCCGCGGTATCGACGCGGCTGCCCACCGGGGCGCACTGTCCGGACCGGGGGGAAGCACCGTGGCCGTGGTGGCCACCGGTCCCGATCGGGTCTATCCGTCGGCACACCGCCGCCTTGCGCACCGGGTCGCGGACCAGGGCCTGATGGTTGCCCTCTGGCCGACCGGCACCGCGGCACGCTCCGGCCACTTCCCCCAGCGCAACCGGGTGATCAGCGGACTGGCCCTCGGCACCCTGGTGGTTGAGGCCGCGCTGCGCAGCGGCTCCCTGATCACCGCGCGTCTCGCCGCCGAACAGGGGCGTTCGGTCTATGCGGTACCGGGATCGATCCTGAGCCCGCTGAGCCGGGGCTGCCACCGGCTGATCCAGGAGGGGGCGCAGCTGGTGGAATCGCCTGACGACATCCTGGAGGATCTCGCCGAGTGGCTCGGCGTGGGCGGACGCTCAAGCGATCCGGCACCGCCGCCCGACGATGCCGCCAGCCTCGATCCCGAGCACGAGCGGGTACTGACACTGATGGGATTCGATCCCGTGAGCCTCGAGGAATTGCTGCAGCGCACCGGATTGACCGTGGAGACGCTTTCCTCCATTCTGGTTTTGATGGAACTCAACGGCCGCGTGGCCTCACTCAGCCACGGGCGCTACCAGCGCCTCGATGCAGGAACGCACACGACATGAAAGAAGACGTGCTGGACGTGCTGATGTACCTGTTCGATCACTACATGGACGACGACTCGGACAGCGAACCGGATCGGCAGGACCTTCAGGCACGCCTGCACGAGGCGGGCTTCCCCTCTGCCGAGATCGACCAGGCGCTGGGATGGCTGGACCGTCTGGTCAGCGAGGAGCCGGTGCCCGAGCGCCTCGGGTCCGAGGCGGCGCAGCGAGTGTATACCTTCGAGGAGCAGCATCGGCTGAACCTCGAGGCCCGGGGCTTCCTGGTGTTCCTGGAGCAGAACGGGTTGCTCACCACCGGGACCCGGGAGCTGGTGATCGACCGCGTGATGGAACTCGATGCCGACGAGATCGATCTGCATCAGCTGAAATGGGTCGTGCTGATGGTGCTGTTCAACCAGCCCGACGACAACATCGCCTACTCGCGTCTCGAGGAGGTGGTGATGGCCGAGAGCGTACCCGCGCTGACCGAATACCTTCACTGAAAGACCCTTAACGCAGCCCTGCGTCCGCCGCCTTCCCGAGCCGACACGCCGCCTGCGGCCTGGCCGTGCGGATTTCCGCGGCTCCGCGCGGACGCATCCTCCTGGAACCCGGGCGCAGACGGAGTGGTCCCGAGCGACATGAGCAACAACCTCGTCATTGTGGAATCGCCTGCAAAGGCCAAGACCATCGGCAAGTACCTCGGGCCGGAGTTCACCGTGCTCGCGTCCTACGGACACGTGCGGGACCTGGTCCCGAAGGAGGGCGCGGTGGACCCGGATGCCGGGTTCCGGATGAATTACGAGGTGATCGAGCGCAACGAGCGGCAGGTCCAGTCGATCGCCCGCGCCCTGAAGGCGGCGGACACGCTGATCCTCGCAACCGACCCCGACCGCGAGGGGGAGGCCATCTCCTGGCACCTGCTGGAGATCCTCCGCGAGCGCGGCCTGCTCGGCGATCGGCCAGTGAAGCGCGTGGTCTTCCACGAGATCACCCAGCGCGCGATCCGGGACGCGGTCGCGCATCCGCGCAGCCTGTCCCGCGACCTGATCAACGCCCAGCAGGCACGGCGCGCGCTGGACTATCTGGTCGGGTTCAACCTGTCGCCCCTGCTCTGGCGCAAGATCAAGCGGGGACTGTCGGCGGGACGGGTGCAGAGCCCGGCACTGCGGATGATCTGCGAGCGCGAGGACGAGATCGAGCGCTTCGTCGCACGGGAATACTGGACCATCGACGCGCAGGTGCGGCGCAAGGACCAGGCCTTCACCGCGCGGCTCACCTATCTCGACGGACGCAGGCTCGACCAGTTCGATCTGAACTCCGACACGCTGGCGCATGACGCCCGGAACCGGCTGCTGCAGGCGGCGGACGGTCGCCTGCGCGTCGATTCCGTGGAGAAGAAACAGCGCAAGCGCAACCCGGCCGCCCCCTTCACCACGTCGACGCTCCAGCAGGAGGCCTCGCGCAAGCTCGGCTTCACCGCCAGCCGCACGATGCGCGTCGCCCAGCAGCTCTACGAGGGCATCGACCTCGGCAGCGGCGCGATCGGCCTGATCACCTACATGCGTACCGACTCGGTGACCCTCGCCGGCGAGGCGATCGCCGAGATCCGGGGCCTGATCGAGGAGCGCTACGGCGCGGACAACCTCCCGTCGAGCCCGCGCCAGTACAAGACCAAGTCGAAGAACGCGCAGGAAGCGCACGAGGCGATCCGCCCGACCTCGGTGCGGCGGCTCCCGGACGAGATCCGCGACCGCATGAGTTCGGACCAGGCCCGTCTCTACGAGCTGGTCTGGAAACGCACCGTCGCCTGCCAGATGGTCCACGCGACCTTCGACACCGTCGCGGCCGACCTCGTGCCGGGCGACAGCTCCCACCGCTTCCGCGCCACCGGTTCCACCCTGCGTCACGCCGGCTTCATCGCCGTCTACCAGGAGGGCCGCGACGAGGCCAGCCGGGATGACGAGGAACGGCGCCTGCCGGAGCTGGCCGAGGGCATGGTCGTGGACCTGCTCGACATCGACGCGGAACAGCACTTCACGGAACCGCCGCCGCGCTACACCGAGGCCAGCCTGGTCAAGACGCTGGAGGAATACGGCATCGGCCGGCCGTCGACCTATGCCAGCATCATCTCGACGCTGCAGTCGCGCGAATACGTGGAGATGGACGGCAAGCGCTTCCTGCCCACCGACATCGGACGGATCGTGAACGCCTTCCTGACCCAGCACTTCACCCGCTACGTCGACTACGACTTCACCGCGAAGCTGGAGGACGAGCTGGACGAGATCGCCCGCGGGGAGAAGGAGTGGATCCCGGTCCTCGAGCGCTTCTGGACCGACTTCCGCGAGCAGGTCGAGGACAAGGCGGCAAGCGTGAGCCGCGCCGAGGCGGTGCAGTCGCGCGATCTGGGCACCGACCCGAAGAGCGGGCGGCCGGTGAGCGTGCGCCTGGGCCGGTTCGGCCCGATCGTGCAGATCGGCACCAAGGACGACGAGGAAAAACCGCGGTTCGCGGGGCTTCTGCCCGGGCAGAAGATGGACCAGGTCACGCTGGAGGAGGCCCTCGCGCTGTTCAGGCTGCCGAGGGACCTGGGAGAGACCGGAGAGGGTGAGCCGGTGCAGGTGAACGTCGGCCGCTTCGGCCCGTATGTGAAGTACGGCCGGAAGTTCGCCTCGCTGGGGCCCGACGACGACGTCTGGACCATCGAGCTGCCGCGGGCACTGGAGATCATTGCCGAGAAGAAGGCCCTGGATGCCCAGAAGCACATCCGGTCCTTCCCGGAGGAAGGAATCGAGGTCCTCAACGGCCGCTACGGGCCCTACATCACCGATGGCAGCAAGAACGCGAAGATCCCGAAGGACCGGGAACCGGCCAGCCTGACGCTGGAGGAGTGCCGGGAGCTGCTGGCCGCGGCCCCGGAGCGACGCGGCCGGCGCGGCGGCAAGGCGGCAAAGGCATCGGCGAAGAGCACGCCCCGGAAGGAGGCGGCGGCCGGGAAGCCCAACGGCACGAAGAAGCCCACCGCATCCCGCTCCGCAACCGCGAAGGCGGCCACCGGCGGGAAGAAACGGGCGGCGGCGAAGAAGCCGGCCGCGTCCAAGCCGGCCAAGGGCTCGAAACGCGACACCGGCGGATCCGGCCGTACGGGTTCCCGGCCGGGCGCGCCAGGCGGAACCTGACGCGCCCGCGGCCGCACCGACCGTCACGGATCCGATGCCTGTTCCCGCCGGAGACGCACGCGAGACCCGGGTCTCTGCAGACATCGAGGCGATCGCGACCGTGGTGCGCAACGGGGGGGTGATCGCCTACCCCACCGAGGCGGTGTTCGGACTTGGTTGCCGGCCTGCGGATGCCGCCGCCTTCGAACGCCTGCTGGAGATCAAGAACCGCGACGTGGGCAAGGGCGTGATCGTGATCACCGACGACCTCTCGCGCGTGGCCCACTGGCTGGAGCCCGTGCCGGAGGCGATGCAGGCGATGGCCGAGGCCTCCTGGCCCGGCCCGCACACCTGGCTCTGGCCGGCCCGCCCGGCCTGTCCGGACTGGCTGCGCGGCCGCCACACCCGGCTTGCGGTCCGGGTGACCGCCCACGCCTCGGTGCGCGCCCTGTGCTCCGCGGCCGGCTCGGCCCTGGTCTCCACCAGCGCGAACCGGTCGGGCGCACCGCCCTGCCGCGACACCGAATGCGTCCGGCGGCACTTCGAGGGACGCGTGGACGGCATTCTCGACCGGCCGTGCGGCGAGGCGGAGAGGCCGAGCAGCATCCGCGATATGGTGACCGGCGCCTGGATCCGGGGCGGCCCGGTGGCGCGCTAGGGAAGCGCTGAATGGAGCCATCCCGGCCTTCCCAGCGCACGCGGCGCTGCACAGCCGGTTTGCAGCCTGGCTTAGAATCAATCACCCGCGGTGGTCGATTCTGCGGGCACTTGCCTGTGCCGCAGGGAGGAAACTGGCCATGAACGAAGACTTTCGCATCGAACCCGTGCTGGACTATCTCGAGGCCCTGCAGGACCGGATCTGCTCCGGCCTCGAGTCTCTCGATGGCGGCGCCCGCTTCCGCGAAGATGCCTGGACCCGCGAGGCGGGTGGCGGCGGGCGTTCGCGGGTGCTGCGCAACGGGACCGTCTTCGAGCAGGCCGGCGTCAACTTTTCGCACGTAATGGGCTCGGGCCTGCCGGCCTCGGCCACCGCCCATCGGCCCGAGCTGGCCGGTCGCTCGTTTCAGGCGGCCGGCGTGTCCCTGGTGATCCATCCGCTGAACCCCTACGTGCCGACCTCGCACGCGAACGTCCGGGTCTTCGTCGCGGAGCGGGAAGCCGAGCCGCCGATCTGGTGGTTCGGTGGCGGCTTCGACCTGACGCCCTACTATGGCTTCGACGAGGACTGCGTGCACTGGCACCGGACCGCCGAGACCGCCTGCCGGCCGTTCGGCCCGGACCTCTATGCGCGGCACAAGCGGTGGTGCGACGAATACTTCTTCCTGAAGCACCGGAACGAGACGCGCGGCATTGGCGGGCTGTTCTTCGATGACCTGAACGACGGCGGCTTCGATCGCTGCTTCGGTTACATGCGCAGTGTCGCCGAGCACTACCTGGAGGCCTATGGCCCGATCGTGCAGAGGCGCAGGGGTACGCCCTATGGCGAACGCGAGCGGGAGTTCCAGCTCTACCGCCGCGGGCGTTACGTGGAGTTCAATCTGGTCTACGACCGGGGTACCCTGTTCGGACTGCAATCCGGGGGCCGCACCGAGTCCATCCTGATGTCACTGCCGCCGCTGGTGCGCTGGGAATACAACTGGCACCCGGCGCCCGGCTCCCCCGAGGCGCGACTGTACGAGCGCTACCTGAAACCCCGCGACTGGATCAACGAAGAGCCCGGATCATGAGCGATACCACCGGCAGCTTTCCCGCGGCGCGTCCCCGGCGCCTGCGCCGCGATGCCTTCTCCCGGCGCCTGGTGCGCGAGCATCGACTGACCGCCGACGACCTGATCTACCCGGTCTTCGTCCGCGAGGGAGAGGGACGGCGCGAGCCGGTGGCCTCGATGCCCGGGGTGGAACGGATGAGCATCGACGAGCTGCTGCACGTGGCGCAGGCCTGCGTGGAGCTGGGCATCCCGGCCCTGGCGCTGTTTCCGGTCGTGCCCCCCGAGAAGAAGAGCCTGGACGCCGCCGAGGCCTGGAACCCGGAGGGACTTGCGCAGCGCGCGGTGCGCGCGCTGAAGGCGGCCCTCCCCGAACTCGGCGTGATCACCGACGTCGCGCTCGATCCGTTCACCACGCACGGCCAGGACGGGATCGTTGACGACGAGGGGTACGTGATGAACGACGTCACCGTCGAGGCCCTGGTGCGCCAGGCACGCTCCCACGCCGAGGCGGGTGCCGACGTGGTCGCGCCCTCCGACATGATGGACGGACGCATCGGCGCGATCCGGCAGGCACTGGAGACGGACGGCCACGTTCACGCGCGCATCCTTGCCTATTCCGCGAAGTACGCATCGAGCTTCTACGGCCCGTTCCGGGATGCGGTGGGCTCGGCGGGCAATCTCGGACGGGGCGGCAAGGAGACCTACCAGATGGACCCGGCCAATGGCGACGAGGCCCTGCACGAGGTGGCGCTCGACCTGGCCGAGGGCGCCGACATGGTGATGATCAAGCCGGGGATGCCCTACCTCGACGTGGTGCGCCGGGTGAAGGACCGGTTCCGGCGCCCGACCTTCGTCTACCAGGTATCGGGCGAATACGCGATGCTGAAGGCCGCGGCACAGAACGGCTGGATCGCCGAGCGGGCCTGCGTGCTCGAGGCCCTGACCGGGATGAAGCGGGCCGGAGCGGACGGCATTCTCACCTACTACGCGCTCACCGCCGCCACCTGGTTGCGGGAGGACGCGATCCCGTGAAACCGGACCGCTACGCGGTGGTCGGCAATCCGATCGGTCACTCCCTGTCGCCGAGGATCCACGCGCTGTTCGCCGCGCAGACGAACCAGTCCATGATCTACGAGGCCCGTCTGGGACGTCCGGGGCATTTCGCGGAGGACGTGCGCGACTGGTTCCGGACCGGCCTGCGCGGCCTGAACGTCACCGTGCCGTTCAAGGAAGAGGCCTTCCGCCTGGTCGAGCGCCGCACCGCGAGGGCGCAGAGCGCCGGGGCCGTGAACACCGTCTGGGCCGAAGCCGACGGCACCCTCACCGGGGACAATACCGACGGGACGGGGTTCCTGCGCGACCTCGGCATACGCCTGGGCCTGGAGCTCGCCGACCGGAAGATCCTGATCCTCGGGGCCGGCGGGGCCACCCGTGGGCTGCTGGAGCCGTTGCTGGGGGAGGCGCCCGCCCGGCTGGTCGTCGCGAACCGGACCCCGGAGCGCGCCGTTGCGCTGGTGGAGTCCTTCGCGCAACTGGCGGGTACCACGCGCCTCGAGTCCAGCGGCCTCGACACCATTCCGGACGGTCCCTACGACCTCCTGATCAATGCCACCGCCGCCGGGCTGGGAGAGCAGGGCCTGAAGCTGCCGCCCGGACTGCTGGCCGAAACCAGTCTTGCCTATGACCTGGTCTACGGGTCGGCGTCGCGCCCGTTTCTGGACTGGGCCCGGAGACAGGGCGCCGGACGCGTCACTGACGGTCTCGGGATGCTCGTGGAGCAGGCCGCCGAATCCTTCGCGGCCTGGCGCGGGGTCAGACCGGACACCACGCCGGTTCTGCGGGAGCTTCGGGAGACGCTCGCCACCGCGTGAACGGCTTCAGGTTTCGTTCAACTCGCCGATCTAGACTAGGCTTCTGATTGGAAACACCGCGGTTCCGAGGACAACACCATGCACAAACCCCTGCTCCTGGCCTTCGTCGGACTGCTCGCCTTCCTGACGGGCTGCACCGCAATGGATCCCTACACCCGGGAGGAGCGCACGTCGCGAACCGCCACCGGGGCGGGCATCGGCGCCCTCGCCGGCGCCATCGTCGGCAGCGTGACCTCCAGCCGCAACCGCACCGAGCGGGCAATGGTCGGGGCGGGCATCGGCGCCCTCGCGGGGGGCGCGATCGGCAACTACATGGACCGGCAGGAGGTCGAGATCCGGCAGCAGCTGGAGGGGTCGGGCGTCAGCGTGACCCGGGTGGGCAACAACCTGGTGCTGAACATGCCCGGTCACATCACCTTCGACGTGGACCGCACCGAGATCAAGCCGGAGTTCGATCCGGTTCTGGACTCCGTCGTGCTGGTGCTGAACAAGTACGATCAGACCGGCATCGAGATCGCCGGTCACACCGACAGCACCGGCAGTGTCGAATACAACATGAGCCTGTCGGAACGACGCGCCGAGAGTGTCGGACGGGCACTGCGCAACCGGGGCGTGAATCCCGTACGCATCGGCACCATCGGCTTTGGTCCCCACCAGCCGGTCGCGACCAACGCAAGCTCCGCGGGCCGGACCCTGAACCGCCGGGTGGAACTCACGCTGTTCCCGCTGACCGCCGGCTAATCCCCAAGCCCCCCATAGGAGCGAACCTCGCTCGCGAACGCGCCACGGGTGCGCCTGACGCCGTGGGCGCCGTCCCTGACGGCCACTCGCGTGCAGGCACGCTCCTACAGGGAGGCATCCCCACGCGGATCGGCACCTCCAGCCAGACCCCGCCCCCGTAGAACGGGCCACAGGCGCGCCACAGCAGCCGCGACGGCTTTTGCGTTAAGCTTGAAACCTGACCCGAACACCGGCCCGAGATGACCGCGCGCGCGCGACTTGCCGAGTATGCCCGGCTGATCCGCCTGGATCGCCCGGTGGGCATCTACCTGCTGCTCTGGCCCACGCTCTGGGCCCTGTGGATCGCGGCCGATGGCATGCCTCCGCTGCATATCGTGCTGATATTCGCGGTGGGCGTCACCCTGATGCGGTCGGCGGGCTGCGCGATCAACGACTTCGCCGACCGGCACATCGACCCCCACGTCGAACGTACCCGGTCGCGCCCGCTTGCGCAGGGCAGCATCGAGCCCTGGGAGGCGGTGGCCGTCTTCCTGACGCTGTCCGCCCTCGCCTTCGCGCTGGTGCTCCTCACCAACCCGCTGACCGTCGCCTATGCGCTGGTTGCGGTGGTGCTCGCGGCGACCTACCCCTTCACGAAGCGCTTTCACAGCCTGCCGCAGGTGCACCTCGGCGCCGCCTTCGCCTGGGCCGTGCCGATGGCCTTCACCGCGGTGACCAACGAGGCCCCGCCGCCCATCGCCTGGCTGCTGTTCGTCACCACGCTGACCTGGACGGTGGTCTACGACACCTTCTACGGCATGGTGGACCGCGAGTACGACCTGGCCATCGGCGTGCGTTCGACCGCGATCCTGTTCGGCGAACAGGACCGGCTGATCACCGGCATCCTCCAGGTGCTGGTCTGGTTCGGTCTCTTTCTGGTGGGGCAGCAGGCGGGCTTCGGCGGCATCTACCTGGGCGCGCTGGTCGTCGTGGCGATGCTGATGTTCTACCAGCAGTTCCTGATCTTCGACCGCGAACCCGAGGCCTGCTTCCGCGCCTTCCGCAACAACCACCACCTCGGCCTGGTGGTACTGGTGGGCATGGTCGCCGACACCCTGCTACTCGGCTGATGGCACTGCGCCCCGCCCTCCAGGCGGATTGAGCGGAAGCAGCGTGACCCGAGCGCCCGCTGGCGGGTGTCGGCAGCATGGATGCTGCCGTCAAGCCTACAGGGATGTATTTACGGCGTCCCGCCAGCGGGCGCTCGGGTCATGCTGCGTGAAGACTGGGGGCCTTCCGGACTGCGCTCGAAGCCCCGCGCCCCGACCGCGTGCGTTCCCTCAAGCCCGAGCGAGAGCCACGGCGGTGACGCGGGTCGCGCCGGCGCGGCGAACGGCATCCGCGAGTTCGTTCAGCGTCGTGCCGGTGGTCATCACGTCGTCGAGCAGCAGGATCCGCTCGCCCGAGAGGTCCGCCGACACTGCAAAGGCGCCGCGCAGGTTGGCCCGGCGGGCGCGGCGGCTGAGGCCCTGCTGGCTGGGGGTGGAGCGCACGCGGGTGACGCTCCGGGTGTCGACAAACAGGCCGCGCCGCCGACACAGCACCCGGGCCAGTTCCTCGGCCTGGTTGAAGCCGCGGCGGACCAGACGTCCTTCGTGCAGCGGGACCGGGATCACGCGATCGACCGCGCCGGTGGCGGTCTCCGGAAGGTGCCCGGCCAGCAGTGACCCGAGCGGCCGCGCCAGCTGCGGGCGGCCACCGCCCTTGTAGGCGAGCAGCAGGTGGCTCAGCGGCCACGCGTAGACGAAGGGCGTCGAGACCGCATCGAGTGCGGGCGGGCTGCGCTGGCACGACGGACAGCCACCCGTGAACGGCAGCGGCTCCGCGCAGGTCGGGCAGGACGGTCCGGGACGGGCGAGATCGGATACGCAGCCAGCGCAGAGCCCGGCGGGCGCAGGATCCAGGCACAGCGCGCAGCGCCCGGGATAGAGGCCTTCCAGCAGGCTCGCGCCCCACGACTGCAGGAACCGTCCCCAGTGTCCGGAAGCGGGACTGGGGGATTCTGGGTGGCGATCGGGCACGGTGCTAGACTTGGGGTTTTTGCAGTGGGGCCTTGATGGCAACCAAGACCGTCCCGGGAAATTCCTGCCGCCGCGCCGCCTCGACCTTCGACTGGGGGAACCTCATCGCCGTCTCCCTGGCGGGCATACCGCTGTTCCTGGTGAGCGGCGAGGTCGGCATCGCCACCATCATCGCCGCGATCATGGGAATCGTACCACTGATCTTCTGGTTCGGAGCGTCGATGATGGTCTATGCAATGTGTCGCCATCATCCCGATGACCGGGTCGGCCGGTTCACGCAGTGGGCCGCCTACCGCTATTACGCACTGATGGGGTCGCTGATCGTGGTGGCCACCTTCTTTCCACCGGACCTTGCCTACTATCGTGCCTACTGGGTGGTGGCCGCCCTGATCCTGATCCCCTGGACGATCCTGGCGCTGATCCGCATCCGCCGGGAGCGCTGGCACGACGTCCAGGTCGAGGTCGACTCCGAGGAACATCATCAATGACACCGATTCGTCACGACTGGACCCGGGAGGAGGTCGAGGCCCTGCTCGACCTCCCGTTCAGCGATCTGATCTTCAGCGCGCAGCAGGTCCACCGCGAACACTTCGACCCCAACCGGGTGCAGGTCAGCACGCTTCTGTCGATCAAGACCGGGGCCTGCCCGGAGGACTGCGGCTACTGCCCCCAGAGCGCCCATCACCAGGTCGACCTGGAACGCGAGCGCCTGCTCCAGCTGGAGGAGGTGGAGCAGGCCGCGCGGAGCGCCCGGGAGCACGGGGCGACGCGGTTCTGCATGGGGGCCGCGTGGCGCAACCCCACCGACCGCAACCTCGGCCGCGTGATCGAGATGGTGCGCGCCGTTCGCGACCAGGGACTGGAGACCTGCATGACGCTGGGGATGCTGACCCCGCAGCAGGCCCGGCGTCTGGCCGAGGCGGGCCTGGACTACTACAACCACAATCTCGACACCTCGCCCGAGTACTACGGGGAGGTGATCAGCACGCGCACCTACCAGGAGCGCCTCGACACCCTCGAGCACGTGCGCGAGGCGGGGCTGAGCGTCTGCACCGGCGGCATCCTGGGCATGGGCGAGTCGCGCCGGGACCGCGCCGGCCTGCTGCAGCAGCTGGCCTGCCTGCCCCGGCACCCGGAATCCGTGCCGATCAACCAGCTGGTGCAGGTGGAGGGCACGCCGTTGCACGGGACCGAGGCCCTGGATCCGTTCGAGTTCGTCCGCACCATCGCGGTGGCCCGTATCCTGATGCCGGAGTCGCACGTGCGCCTGTCCGCGGGCCGCACGGACATGAGCGACGAGATGCAGGCCCTGTGCTTCCTGGCGGGAGCCAACTCCATCTTTCACGGGGAACGGCTGCTCACCACGCCGAACCCGGAAACCAGCCGCGACCGCCGGCTGTTCGAACGGCTGGGAATTCAGCCCGAGACGGCGCATGAGTCCGCGGCCGGGACCCAGCCGCAGGGCGAACAGGCGGCCCCCGTGCAGCACGGCTGACCCGTCACATTCCGCGCATGCAGGTCTATTGAGGTGTCGATCGAACAGCGGCTCCGCGAGCGCCTCGGCGCGGCTCGTGCGGCGGGCCGGTGGCGCGCGCCGCGCACCCTGGAGGGACCGCAGTCGCCGGAACAGGTGATCGACGGACGCCGGGTGGTGGCGTTCTGCTCCAACGACTACCTGGGCCTGGCGGCCGACCCGAGGGTCGCCGCCGCGGCGCGCACGGCGCTTGAGCGCTACGGCATGGGGGCGGGCGCGGCCCATCTGGTCAACGGCCACACCCGGGCCCACGCGGGACTCGAAGAGGATCTGGCCGAATTCACCGGCCGCGAACGGGCGCTGCTGTTCTCGACCGGATACATGGCCAATCTCGGCGTGCTTCAGGCCCTGCTGGGGCGTCACGATACCGTGCTGGAAGACCGCCTGAACCATGCCTCGCTGCTCGATGCCAGCCGCCTGGCCGGCTGCCGGACACGACGCTACCGGCACGGTGACGCGGAGCACGCGGCGGCACTGCTGGAGGCGACCCCGGTGCAGCACTCCCGGCTGATCGTCACCGATGGCGTCTTCTCCATGGATGGCGATCCCGCGCCACTGCCCGCGCTGGCTGCGCTCGCACAACGGCACGGGGCGTGGCTGATGGCGGACGACGCGCACGGTCTCGGTGTGCTCGGCGACCACGGTGGCGGCAGCTGCGAGCACTTCCGCCTCAGCCCCGCGGAGGTCCCGGTGCTGATGGGCACGCTGGGCAAGGCCCTGGGCACCGCGGGCGCGTTCGTCGCCGGCAGCCGCACGCTGATCGAGGCCCTGACCCAGTTCTCGAGGACCTACGTCTATACCACGGCGATGCCCGCGGCAGTCGCGGCCGCGACCCGGGAATCGCTCGCGCTCGCGCGGCGGGAATCCTGGCGCCGGGATCATCTGCGCGGCCTGATGCGCCGCCTGCGGCAGGGGCTGGCGCAGCTCGGAGTCGCCGCTCCGGAGGGCATCAGCCCGATCCAGCCGGTGATCCTCGGTCCCTCGGGCCTGGCAACCGCGATGGCCGATGCACTGCTCGAGCGGGGGCTGCTGGTCCCGGCGATCCGGCCGCCGACGGTGCCGGAAGGCAGCGCGCGCCTGCGCATCACGCTGTCGGCCGCTCACACCGAAACGCAGGTGGACCGGCTGCTCGACGCAATCGACCGGTTGCTCCCGCAGGATCGCGCGGCACCTCCGGGGGCCTGCTGAGGTCCTATTTGCCAAGAGGCGGAGTTCGGTGCCCGTGAAGCACAGCCATCTGGTGCCGAACCTTCCGCATGGCCCACTATGGGGCAGGGACGCCCGTCGATCTTTCTACCCGGAGTCTTCGCAATGTCGGCAAAGATCATCACCATCATCGTCACCAAGGGTTCGCTGGACTGGGCCTACCCGCCCCTGATCCTCGCATCGACCGCGACCGCCCTCGGTTACGAGTGCCGGATGTTCTTCACCTTCTACGGGCTCCAGCTGCTGAAGCGCAATCTGCGCCTGCAGGCGAGTCCGCTCGGCAACCCCGCCCTCGGGTCGCGGGTCCCGGTGCTCATTCAGACCCTGCCGGGAATGCAGGCCATCTTCACCCGCAAGATGCGGGAGAAGCTGCACGCGAAGGGTGTCGCCGACATCGAGGAGCTGCGGCAGCTGTGCCTGGACGCCGATGTGAAGATGTATGCCTGCCAGATGACCGCGGAGCTGCACAGCTTCAGCAAGAAGGACTTCATCCCCGGCGTGGAGTACGCCGGCGCCGCCACCTTCTTCCAGTCCGCCGGCGAATCCGACATCTGCCTGTTCACCTGAAGGCCACCGCCCTGCAACCGCCCCGGCGCCTGTAGGGTGGGCCAAGCGCAGCAGGCCCACCGCTCTGGCCGCCGGGGCCTGTAGGGTGGGCCAAGCGCAGCGGGCCCCCCCCGCGGGCCCCCCGCGCC
>NZ_JAWLHP010000014.1:27681-52750 GCF_041690275.1 Thioalkalivibrio sp. | reverse complement strand
GCCGCGGCGATCTGCGGTGGGCACACTTCGTTTTGCCCACCCTACCCGTTGGAGGATCCGCCCAGCCGGCGAAGCCTCACGGACACCCGGCACCGCAGGGTGGGCCAAGCGCAGCGGGCCCACCACCCCGCCGCGGCGTCAGGACGTGTCCCGAAGCAGAAACTGGCGCGGGCGCAGGCCGGCGAGCCACAGGGTCGCGAGGAAGGCCCCCGCACCCGCGGCGATCAGTCCGAACAGCACGGGCGCGCGCTGCCTTGCCGCCCATTCCGACCACTGGTCCCACTCCGGTGCCAGCAGCATGAGCAGCGCGATCATCACCGCCAGCGCCGACCACAGGCCGACCCGGAACTGCGGCAGCGGCGGACCCGGCTGATAGATGCCCTCCCGGCGCAGGCCACGGTAGAGGAGGCCGGCATTGAGGTAGGCCGACGCCGAGGTCGCGAGCGCCAGGCCGGCATGGGCGCCGGGCACGCCGGACACGTACCAGGGCAGCACGAACAGCAGGTTCAGGACCATGTTCGCGAGCATCGCGATCACCGCGATCTTCACCGGCGTCTTCGTGTCCTGACGCGCGAAGAATCCGGGCGCCAGCACCTTGATCAGGATGAAGGCGGGCAGCCCGATACCGTAGGCCGCCAGCGCCATCGCGGCCATGCGGGTGTCATTCCCGGTGAAGGCGTTGTACTGGATCAGCGTCGCGAGGATTGGCACCGCGAGCACGATCAGGCCGGCGGCGGCCGGCAGGGCCACCAGCAGCGAGAGGCGCAGGGCCCAGTCGAGGGTTCGGCCAAAGGCGGCCTGGTCGGCACGCGAGTGCTCCCCGGACAGTCGCGGCAGGATCACGGTGGCGATCGCGATCCCGAACAGCGCCAGCGGCAGCTCGACGAAACGATCCCCGAAGTAGAGCCAGGAGATCGAGCCCGCAACCAGGAAGGATGCGATCAGGGTGTCGACCAGCAGGTTGATCTGCACCACCGAGGTCCCGAGGATCGCCGGAAGCATCAGGCGTACGATCTTGCGCACCCCGGCATGCGCCCGGCGCAGGCGGGGCCTGGGCAGCAGTCCCGCCCGCACCAGGAACGGGACCTGGAAGGCCAGCTGCAGGATTCCCGCCGCGAACACCCCCCAGGCGAGTGCCACGATCGGCTCCGGAAACAGCGGCGCGACCCACAGCGCCGCCGCGATCAGCGCAAGGTTCAGAAACACCGGCGTGAAGGCCGGCACCGCAAAGCGCCCGATGCTGTTCAGGATCCCCGCCGCCATCGCCGTCAGGGAGATGAACAGCAGATAGGGAAAGGTGATGCGCAGCATCTGCGCCGCGAGGTCCTGGCGCCCCCCAGCCTGCGCAAGACCGGGCGCGAAGACCCAGATCAGCCAGGGTGCGGCCAGGACTCCGAGGACGGTCACCAGCGTCAGCACCGCAAGCATCGTGCCCGCGGTGTGATCCAGCAGGTCGCGCAGCGCCACGCGTCCGTGCTTCTCCCGGTATTCCGCGAAGACCGGCACGAAGGCCTGGGAGAATGCCCCCTCGGCAAACAGGCGACGGAAGAAGTTCGGGATCCGGAAGGCGACGAAGAAGGCGTCGGTATTGGCGCCGGCGCCGAAGGTCACCGCCAGCACCATGTCGCGCAGATAGCCGAGCACCCTTGAGATCAGGGTCATGCCGCTGACGATGGCGGTGGAGCGGAAGATGCGATTCACGGCCGGCCCGTATCCCCGGAAACCGCAAAGTGTAGGGTACAAGGCAGGAATGGCGAAGTGGGGCCCGCACCGCGCGATGGAATCCGGAGCGCACGGCGCGCGACTTCCGCGCTAACCGCCTTGGCGCGATGTGCCACCCCTCCCGATGAAAGCGCACACGTCGCATGGAGTGCGGCGGCTTGCTTCCGCGGCAGGAGGCGAGCCTCCTGCGAGGCAAAGCGGCGGCAAGCCGCCGCACTCCATAGCGCCAACCCGGCGCAACAGACCGCAGGCCGTCCAGCCAGGGGCCGGCCTCGAAGGCAGTAGCTCGTCGGCGCACGACTTGCACGCTAACCGCCCTGGCACTTCGCCACCCCTGACAGTGAGGACCTCCCGCCCCCGCTCGCGGGACAAATCCGCCGGGAGCGGATTTCGAACCGCCGAAGGCAGAACCGAAGGGCGGAGGGCCGGATGCCCGGAGTAACGCCTGGGGTGCGAAGCGGCGCCGGCAGACTGACGGCCGGCTATTCGACCTTGATGTAGGCGAAGTCCTCGTCGTTCTGCAGTTCCGCGATGCGGACCACCCCGGACGGGACGAATTCCACCGCATCGTAGACCTCGTCGGCGGACAGCCGGATCGCCTCGCGGGTGACTTCGCACAGCTCCAGCCTGACGTTGTGCAGGTTGTTCAGTGACAGCAGGCGGCCACGCAGCGTGTCGCGTTCCTCGCGGAGGCGTTCGTCTTCCTCGAAGGGCGTACCGGCCAGCGCATCGTCCGTGACGAAGCGGATCCCGTGGGCGACGAACACGATGCGGACGTCATAGTCCATGAACTCGTTGTCGTAGTGCATCACCATGTTGTTGATGCTCGTCAGCATCGACGAGAAGCGCCGCGGATCGGCGAAGTCCGCATGGTAGACCACGCGCGCCTCCGCAGCCCCGACCGCCTTCGGCGCCGCCAGCATCAGCGCGGCGATCAGTGCCATGCCCATCAGCGCCAGCGTGCCGAACGAAGTCATGGAAAAGCCGGGATTGCCAGTGCGATTCATGTTGCTCTCCTGTCTGTGGAATTCGGCCCGGAACACGGAAGGGTCCACTACCGCGGTCCCGGTGACGGCCCTCAAGGCCTGCGTAGGATACGGGACGCGCGAGCCCCCCGTTTCAATCCTTGCCGTCCCGTGAGCTCCCCGCGGATTCGTCCCGCGAGCGATAGAGGGGTGTGTTGCCTCCTCCCGCGCCTGGGGAGGAGGCACTGTGGCACGCCCTCTCCGCTTGCCGGCGAGGGGTGGTCAAGCGGCGCCCGCGCTTGACGCGTGATCCGGTTCCGTGTAGTTTCCACGCCCTTTCCGACGCTTCACACGGTATTCAAGAGGAACCCGCCTTGGCGAACATCGCATCAGCCCGCAAGCGCGCCCGACAGGCCGTCAAGAATCGCGCCCACAACATGGCGCTCCGCTCGCGCTTCCGCACCTCGATGAAGATGGTGCTGAAGGCGATCCGCAACGGCGACCAGGAAGCCGCGAACAGCGCATACCGCAACGCGGTTCCGGTGATCGATTCGACCGTCGGCAAGGGCCTGATTCACCGCAACAAGGCCGCACGCCACAAGAGCCGCCTGAACGCCCGCATCCGGAAGATGGGCCAGGCCTGAGGCCTGCCCGCGCGGGCGACCGCGCAGCCCCGAAACAGAAAAAGCCTGTCGGATCCCCGGCAGGCTTTTTCTATGGAGTGCGGTGGCTCGCCGCCGCTTTCCCGCAGGGGGCTTGCCCCCTGCCGCGGAAGCGAGCTTCCGCGAACCAAAGCGGGAGCAAGCTCCCGCACTCCAGACCCCCTGAGGCGACCGGCGCGCTTGCTCAGAGCAGCACCATGTTGTCGCGGTGAATCAGCTCGGGTTCGGCGACATAGCCGAGCACGGACTCGATGGCCTCGGCCCTCAGGCCGCGGATCCGTCGCACCTCGTCGCTCCCGTAGTTGCACAGCCCCCGCGCGATCGCCACCCCGTCCGGGTCGACGCAGGTCACCACCTCCCCGCGCCGGAAGCCGCCGCGGACGTCCACCACGCCCACCGGCAGCAGGCTGCGACCCGACTCGCGCAGCACTCGCGCGGCCCCGGCGTCGAGTTCCAGCTCGCCGCGCGAGTGCAGCTGGTCCGCGATCCAGCGCTTGCGGGCGGCCATTGGCTCGCGATCGGGCTGCAGCCAGGTCCCCAGCCCCTCGCCGGAGACCGCCCGCGCGATCACCCTGGGCTGCCGGCCGTAGGCAATCACGGTGTGCGTCCCGGAACGGGCCGCGCGTTCGGCGGCGAAGAGCTTCGTCGCCATGCCGCCGCGCCCCACACGCCCGAAACGCGCCGACACGTAGCCGTGCAGGGCCGGATCCGAGGCCTTGGCCTCGGAGATCAGGCGCCCGTTCGGGTCGAGGCGGGGGTCGCGGTCAAAGAGGCCCGCCTGGTCGGTAAGGATCAGCAGCAGGTCCGCCACCACCAGGTTCGCGACCAGCGCGGCCAGCGTGTCATTGTCGCCCAGACGGATCTCGTCATTCGACACCGTGTCATTCTCGTTCACCACCGGGATGGTGCCCAGCGCCAGCAGTGCCTGCATGGTGCTGCGCGCGTTGAGGTAGCGGGGGCGGTCGGCGAGGTCGTCGTGGGTCAGGAGGATCTGCGCCGCGTGCAGCCCATGGCTGGCGAATTCCCGTTCGTAGGCCTGCACGAGCCCCATCTGGCCCACCGCCGCGGCCGCCTGCAGCAGGTGCAGCGCGCGCGGGCGCTCCTGCATTCCGAGCCGATGCATGCCCTCGGCCACCGCTCCGCTGGAGACCAGCACGACCTCGGTGCCACGCTGGCGCAACTCGGCAATCTCGCGTGCCCAGCCGGTCAGCGCCGGACGATCCAGACCGGCACCCTCTGCCGTGATCAGCGCGCTGCCGATCTTGATCACGACCCGGCGGGGTCGCGGGAAGCCCTTACGCACCGCGCTCGCCCTCTCCGGTCGCCTCCGCGTCGCCGGCCGCCCTTACCTCGCGCTCTTCGATGTCGCGCATCACCGCCTGCATCAGCGCATCGACGCCCGCGCCGGTCGCGGCGGAGATCGCGAAGACGGGTTGCCCCCCGGGCAACTGGCGCGCGGCCCGCGCCTGCAACGCGGCGAGACCCTCCTTCTCGAGGAGGTCCGTCTTGTTCAGCACCAGCCAGCGCGGCAGATGCGCCAGCTCGACGCTGTACTGCTCCAGCTCCGCGACCACGGTGTCGATGGCGGCGAGGGGGTCGGCATCGGGATCCGGCGGCGCGACATCGACCAGGTGGAGCAGCAGCCGGGTGCGCGCAAGGTGCTTCAGGAAGCGGATCCCGAGACCGGCGCCCTCCGACGCGCCCTCGATCAGGCCGGGGATGTCCGCCATCACGAAGCTCTGGTTGGGTCCCACCCGCACCACGCCGAGCTGGGGGTGCAGCGTGGTGAACGGGTAGTCGGCGACCTTCGGCCGGGCCGCGGAGACCTGTCGCAGCAGGGTCGACTTGCCGGCATTCGGCAGACCCAGCAGGCCCACGTCGGCGAGCACCTTCAGTTCGAGCTTCAGCGTGCGCAGGTCCCCCGGTGTGCCGGGCTTGCTCTCGCGCGGCGCACGGTTGGTCGAACTCTTGTAGCGGGCGTTGCCGAGGCCGTGGAAGCCGCCCTGCGCCACCAGCAGTCGCTGCCCGGCGCGAATCACGTCCCCGATCAGCTCTCCGGTATCCGCCTCGAAGACCTGTGTGCCGACCGGCACCGGAACGTCGAGATCCGAACCCGACCGCCCGGTGCGGTTCCGGCCATGCCCGTTCTCCCCGCGCTCGGCCTCGAAGCGGCGCTGGAAGCGGAAGTCCGCCAGCGTGTTCAGCCCCTCGTCGCCGACCAGCCAGACACAGCCGCCGTCACCGCCATCACCGCCGTCGGGGCCGCCGAAGGGGATGAACTTCTCGCGACGGAAACTGACGCAGCCATTGCCGCCATCACCGGCCTTGACGGTGATCGTCGCCTCGTCGATGAACTTCACGATCGTCTCCTCCCTGTCTCGGCTCCAACCAAAAAAGCCCCGACGATCGGGGCTTTTCGGAACCGGGCTGCCGATGGCGTCCGTTACAGCGGCTGCACGCTCACATAGCGGCGGTTGCGCGGTCCGCCGGTCCTGAACATCACCTCGCCGTCGGCCATTGCGAACAGGGTGTGATCCTTGCCGCAGCCGACGTTTTCGCCCGGGTGGTATTGGGTGCCGCGCTGGCGCACGAGGATGCTGCCCGCACGGACCTTCTGACCGCCAAAGCGCTTCACGCCCAGGCGTTTGCTCTCGGAATCGCGGCCGTTTCGTGTGCTGCCGCCTGCCTTCTTGTGTGCCATGTTTCTCTCTCTCCTTACCCGGCGATGCCCGTGATGCGCACGGCCGTGTAGTACTGGCGATGGCCCATCTGCTTGCGATGGTGCTTGCGCCGGCGGAACTTGATGATCCGGACCTTGTCTCCGCGCCCGTGGGACTCCACGGTGGCCGTGACCTTGCCGCCCTCCACGAGCGGAGCGCCTACCCGGACGTCGTCACCTTCACCAACCAGCAGGACCTGGTCGAAATCGATGTCCGAACCGACCTCCGCCTCGAGCTTCTCGACTCGAAGCAGGTCGCCTTCGGCCACCCGGTACTGTTTCCCACCCGTTGCGATGATCGCGTACATGATCCTTCAGACTCCGTTGGCGCTGTGACTCTCGCGAAAGGGCGGGAATACTAGCAACGGATCCGCGGCCGGTCAATGTGCGGGGGCGCCCGCTGTCCCGGCGGCGCGGCAGGGCGCGCATCCGCCGGGGAGCCGCCGCGCGGCGTTTCTTGACACCCCACCCGCCCGTTTCTAGCATGCTTGCGCCCACCTCTCGGCATCCGGCCTGCGAGCAATGCCCATCAACGCGAAAATCGCGCCCAGCGCGCACGAAATCGCCCCCTCCCGCCCATGGCAGAGGGATGGGCGCAGGGAACGGGCATGGTGCCTCGCGACCGGTCCCCGGTCTCCCGCCTCGCGTGCGTCGTCATGATCACCCGCGCGATCCGGAACCTGGCCGAAGAGGACATGCAGGCGGTCGACGCCTGCATACGCGACCGGCTGTCCTCACCGGTCGTGCTGATCAACCAGCTCAGCGAATACATCGTCCGCAGCGGCGGCAAGCGGCTGCGGCCGATGCTGGCGGTGCTCACCGCCCGCGCCTGCGGCTACCGGGGCGAGGATCATGTCACGCTGGCTGCCGTGGTCGAGTTCATCCACACCGCCACCCTGCTGCACGACGACGTGGTGGACGCCTCGGAACTGCGCCGGGGCCAGGAGACCGCGAATCACCTGTTCGGCAACGAAGCGGCGGTGCTGGTGGGCGATTTCCTGTACTCCCGGGCCTTCGAGATGATGGTCGACGTGGGTTCGATGCGGGTAATGGAGATCCTCGCGCACGCGACGAACGTGATCGCGGAGGGCGAGGTGATGCAGCTGATGAACTGCCACGATCCCGACGTGGAAGAGGCGCGCTACATGGAGGTCATCCGCTCGAAGACCGCCAAGCTCTTCGAGGCGGCCTGCCAGCTCGGGGCCATCCTGGGCCAGAGGTCCGCGGACGAGGAACTCGCGCTGGCGCACTACGGGATGCACCTCGGCACGGCCTTCCAGCTGATCGACGATGTCCTCGACTACTCCTCGAACAGCGACACGACCGGCAAGCGCATGGGCGACGACCTCGCCGAAGGCAAGCCCACGCTGCCGCTGATCCACGCGATGCAGAAGGGAGAGGCCGGGGAACGGGCACTGATCCGGAACGCGATCGAGACCGGCGGGCGTGACCAGGTCGAAGAGGTGCTGGCCGTGATCCGGCGTACGCAGGCCCTCGAGCACGCGCGCAGGCAGGCCGAACGGGAGGCCCAGCAGGCGATCGCCGCGATCCAGTGCCTGTCCCCGTCGCCGCATCGCGATGCCCTGACCGAACTCGCCCGCTTCGCCGTGGAACGCGAGTACTGACGCGGCCAGGCACGGGGCCCCTGTGCCCCCGGGGATGCCCCGGGGCACAGATGCAAAACCTGTCCCCGCCAAACCGCGGTCGCCACCAGGGGGACAGGATTTAATTCTGTCGCCGACAATGTGCTGCCCCCGACAACACCGCCAGGCGTGGACAGGTCGGCGTTTTCGGTGCAGAATATCGCGCTCGGTGCGGAGTGTAGCTCAGCTTGGTAGAGCACTGCCTTCGGGAGGCAGGGGTCGAAGGTTCGAATCCTTTCACTCCGACCACTTCACGATTCCCGCCTTCTTCGGCCCGGCCGCGACCCGGCCACCCGGCAACAAGCGCATCCGCCGCTTGGCCGGCCGCGATCCGCAGAGGGCCGCTTGCCACTCGCACGGGCACATAAGCCGACCTCAATCCCGATGAAGATCCTGTACCTGCACGGCTGGCAGTCAATCCCCGGCGGCCTGAAGCCGACCTACCTCGAAGAGCACGGCCACGAGGTGATCAACCCCCGGCTCGACCACGAGGACTTCGCGCGGGCGCTGGCCACCGCGCAGGCCGAGTTCGACCGGTATCGCCCGGACGTCGTGGTGGGCTCCTCGCGCGGCGGCGCGGTCGCGATGAACATCACCGCTGGCGACACGCCCCTGGTATTGCTCTGTCCCGCCTGGAAACTCTGGGGCACGGCCACGCGGGTACCCGAGCGAACCCGGATACTGCATTCGCGCGGGGACGAGGTGATCCCCTTCGCAGAGTCCGAAGAGCTGATCCGGAACAGCGGTCTGCCGGACGAGGCCCTGATCGAGGTGGGCCACGACCACCGCCTGGCCGATACGGACTCACTGGCGAAGATGCTCGAGGTCAGCGAGGCGCTGGCCGGTCGCAAAACCTGAACGCAACAGCCGCCCCCTTATCCCTGCGTACCGTCGCCGACCGGTTCCAGCAGGCCCGCGTGGTCGTTCTCAGGCCGATTGACCTCGCTCGATACCGGGTGGGCCTGCAGCCGTGCTGTGGGCAGCCGGCGCACCGCCGAGCGAATGGCGTCGCGATCGACGAGTTCCGGGTTCAGCCAGTCCTCGAGACAGCCGGGGTCCAGCGCAAGCGGCTGGCGGTGATGAATCCGATCCAGTGGCGGACGGGCCGGCTCCGTGACGATCGCGCAGCAGATCGCGTCCTCCGCCGAGGGCTCCCAGATGCCCGCCAGAAACAGTACCCCGGACTCCTGCTCTTCGCCCGGCGCAACCAGCCACGGCTGCTTGCGTCCGTCTGTCGCCTGCCATTCGTACCAGCCGTCAGCCGGCACCAGGCAGCGCCGATGCGCGAAGGCTTCACGAAAATACTTGCTGGTGGCGACGGTCTCCGCACGCGCGTTGATCGGCTTGGGTGCATCCGATTGCGCCCAGCGCGGCCGGAAGCCCCATTCCGCACGCCCCCACTCGAGCGCACCCGACGCGCCGGAAACAATCACCGGAACCTCGGTACCCGGCGGGATATTGAAGTGCGAAGCGATCCAGTCCGGCAGCGGCGGCAGGCCGAGCACCCGGCCGGCCGCCTCAGCCGTGGAGGACCTCAGTGCGAAACGGCCGCACACGGGATCGGTGACCGGATTCGGCCTGCCAGGGCCCGGGCACCGCGCCTTGCAAACGCGATTGCGATCATCACCGGGACTCGGGCTGGCTGGCCATGTCAGTGGTTTCCATGACTACAGGGTCCGCGGTGCGGTCCCCGGCGTCAACGCCTCGGTGCCAGAACCCGAGCGCGTCTTCCTGCGGTAACCCCGCGTCGCCCCCGACGGAGACCACGGGCCGGCTCAGCCCGGGGACGCGAGGTAGCGACGCCACGAACCCAGACGGGTGATCTCGACCGCGTTTCGCGTTGCGGCGGTCTCGCACAGGAACCCCGGCACGTCCGTTCCATCCTCCAGCCGCACGCGGCCGATGCCCAGCGGGGCCGGAATCCCCGCGACGAAGGACCCGAACCCATCGGCCGGCACCATCCACACCTCCACCTCGATCGCCGCGCCACCACCCGTGTCGTCCCGGACCAGCCCGGGCCGTTCCGGGGGGCCACCGGGGAGGGCGTAGAAGCGGTACTCGGGAGCGGTGCGGGTCGCCCGCAGCAGCCGTGCACGGCGTTGCGTGAGCTGGCGATTCAACGGCAGGCCGCTCATATGCGCGCCACAGACCGCGACCGGGATGTGATGACGCCCGTCTGGAGTCAGTGGCGGGCGGTCGTGCTGTGGGCGGCCGGTCGCGCCGAGCGGCAGACCCGCGGCGCGCTGGAGGCGATCCGCGATCGGCAGCAGCTCCCGGTCGCGGAATGCGGGCGCGAACAGGGTCACGCCGAAGGGCAGGGCATCCGCACGGAAGCCCGACGGCACCGCCACGGCGCAGAGATCCAGCAGGTTCATGAAATTGGTGTAGTAGCCGAGGTCGCTGTTCACCCGCACCGGCTCGGCCTGCACCCCGGCAATGCTGGGAAGCGTGCCAGCCGTCGGCGTCAGGACCAGGTCCACGGAATCCCAGACGGCCTCGGTCTGGCGACGCAGCGCCTGCAGCCGGTACTGCGCCTCGAAGGCGTCCACCGCCCGAGGATCGCGACCGCCGCCGATGATCCCGCGGGTGACATCGAAGAGTGCTTCCGGCCGCGCATCGAAGAACGAGCGGATCGCCGCATAGCGTTCCGCCACCCAGGGACCCTCGTACAGCAGTCGGGCCGCCTCGAGAAAGGGCGCGAAGTCGATCTCCACCGCCTCGCCGCCCAGCGAACGCAGTCGTGCCACCGCCTCGCCGAACAGCGAGGCGTAGTCCTGGTCGCCGAAGAACTCCAGTTGCCCGGCCATCGGCACGCCGAAGCGGAAGCCGTTCTCCGGGATGCCGGCCAGGCCGAGCTGCGGGACCTGGTCGGGCCGCGCATACGGGTCCTCGGAGTCATATTCGGCCACGATCTCGAGCACCCGGCTCGCGTCGGCCGCGTCCAGCGCGAAGATCGATACCGTGTCCAGCGTACGGCACGCCGGCACGACGCCGGAGGCGCTGAGCAGCCCGCGCGTGGGCTTCACGCCAATGAGGTTGTTGAACCCTGCAGGCACGCGGCCGGAACCGGCGGTATCCGTCCCCAGCGAGAAGCTGACCTGACCCAGCGCCACCGCGACCGCGGAACCGGCGCTGGAACCGCCAGAGATGTATTCCGGGTCGAAGGCGTTACCGCAGGGTCCGTACGGCGACCGGGCACCGACCAGCCCGGTCGCGAACTGATCGAGATTGGTCTTGCCCAGGGGCACCGCCCCGGCGTCGACCAGGCGCTGCACCACGAAGGCGGAATGCTCCGGAACATAGGCGTATTCCGCACACCCGGCGGTGGTCCGCACCCCGGCGAGGTCGATGTTGTCCTTGAGCGCGAAGGGCACTCCGTAAAGCGGCAGCGTGGCCGGATCCACACCCTCCAGCCGTGCGAGATAGGGCTCAAGCGCCACATCGTCCGGCACGGTGATCCACACGTTCCGCGGGTCCTCCCGGCGAATCTCCGCCAACGCCTCGGCAATCACCTCCCGCACCGTCCGTCTGCCCGCGCGGTAATCGTCCAGCAAGCCCTCGATCGTCATGTTGGCCATCATCTCGTTCTCCAACGTAAATTCCTGCCTTCGCCGCCCGATGGCGGCAGGCGGAGTGCGGATTCCCATCGCCGGAACGCCGTGAATACATCCATGTAGGCTTGACGGCCGCCTCCATGCGGCCGTCACCCGGCTATTGGAGCCCCCACTCCACCTTCGAGCGTCACGGTATCGTCGAGCGACCCTTCGCGAACCGTCGAAGCGATGGCAACCGCATCGGTGATCACGAATGCACGCGGCAGGCCGGAAAAGCGCAGCGTCAACCGTCATGCAGTGCCATTGGAGGTCATCAACGACTTCACGAACGATTACTCCCGAGCGGCGGACAAGGGTCCGCAGCCTCCCCCACCCTTGCGCCCTGTAAAGCCATGCGAACCCCCTTCGGTCGGGGCACTGGCGGGGGTGGACGGGAGCTGGACCGTCGGCGGCCATGGATGGCCACCGTCGAGCGCCCAGGGATGGCTTGAGCGTGTCCGGACGCGGCGCACCGCTGCCGGCGCCGCCCCGCGGGTGTCACCGCCCCCCAACTCAACCCTCAGCACGAAGCACCAGCAATGCCTGCCCGGGAGTCACTGAAGCCCCCTCGCGACAGAGCACCCGGACCACGGTGCCGGCGCTGCGCGCGGTCACCGGGATCTCCATCTTCATCGATTCCAGCACCAGCAGCGTCTGGCCGGTCTCCACCCGGTCGCCCTCCTTCACCTCCAGCGCCCAGACGCTGCCGGCCACGTGACCGGTGACCGCCTGCTCGCCCCCGGCCAGTTCGAGGTCGTCGGAACCCGCAACCGGTGCATCGGGCTCTGCCACGAAAACGGCCTGGCCGGCCTCGGCCCAGCGCCGGCGCTCGGCCTCGAAGGCCGAGCGCTGCCGGTGCCGGAAGCCTTCGATGCTGTCCCGGTTCCCGTCGAGAAACCGGTTGTAAGCGGCCAGCGAGAAACGGGTCTCCTCGATCTCCAGGCGCAGCCCGCCGCGCGGGAAGGCCTCGCGCATCTCCAGCAGCTCCGCCTCGGAGACCTCGAAGTAGCGGATCTGGTCGAAGAAGCGCAGCAGCCAGGGCCGCTCGAACTCCGGGGTCTTCCGGTAGCGGTTCCAGATCGGCAGCGTCCGCCCGACGAACTGGTACCCGCCCGGCCCTTCCATGCCGTAGATGCACATGTAGGCGCCGCCGATGCCGACCGCGTTCTCTGGCGTCCAGGTGCGCGCCGGGTTGTACTTGGTCGTGACCAGCCGGTGGCGCGGATCCACTGGGGTCGCGAGTGGCGCGGACAGGTAGACGTCGCCGAGGCCCATCACCAGGTAGGAGGCGTCATAGACGATGCGCTTGACCTCGTCCTCGCTGTCCAGGCCGTTGATGCGCCGAATGAACTCGATGTTGCGTGGACACCAGGGCGCATCGGGGCGCACCGACTGCATGTACTTGCGCGTGGCCAACTGGGTCTGGCTGTCGTCCCAGGCCAGCGGCAGGTGCACGATGCGCGAGGGCATCTCGGCCTCGGACAGGTCCCTGAGTTCGGTCTCCGCCTGTTCCAGCAGCCCCAGCAGGCGTTCCAGCGGCAGTTGTCGGGGCTCGTAGTGGATCTGCAGGCTGCGCACACCCGGCGTCATCTCGCGGATGCCGGGTATCCGCTGCTCGGCCAGCCAGTCCAGCAGGGCCTGCACGCGAAAGCGCAGCGCGAGATCCAGTACGATCGGCCCGTACTCGACCAGGAGATAGCGGTCCCCGGCCGGGCGGTAGGCGACGGCAACCGGATGGTCATCTCCCAGCCGCTCGCGGACCACGGCGCTGCGCGTGGCGACCTCCTGCGGCGCAATGGCGGGCGCCGTCTCCGCCGCGGGGAGTGCGGCCAGGTTGCACACGGCTGCGTCCAGTTCCGCGGCCAGCCGACGGGCGGCATCCAGTTCCACCGCCTCGAAACGCAATGTATCGCCGGGACGCAGCTGTCCAAGCTTCCACAGGTCCGCCTCGATCACCGTCGCGGGACAGACGAACCCGCCCAGGCTCGGGCCGTCCGGCCCGAGGATGACCGGCATGTCGCCGGTGAAGTCGACGGTGCCGATCGCGTAGGCATTGTCGTGAATGTTCGATGGATGCAGCCCGGCCTCGCCGCCGTCGGCCCGCGCCCACTGCGGCCGCGGACCGATCAGGCGCACACCGGTGCGGCTGGAGTTGTAGTGCACCTCCCAGTCCGTGTCGAAGAAGGTCTCGATGTCGCCCGGCGTGAAGAAGTCGGGGGCCGCGTGCGGTCCGTAGAGGACGCGCAGGCGCCAGTGATGCCGGTACTGCGGCGCCGACTCCGCCGGCAGGAAGCCGGTATCCCCCACCGTCTCGGCGCCGAGGTGCAGCACGTCGCCGGGCCGCAGCACACGACCGCCGTGACCGCCGATCCGCCCGAGGGCGAAGGTCGCGCGGCTTCCCATCACCAGCGGGGCCGCCAGCCCGCCCCGCACCAGCAGATAGCTGCGCACGCCGGCACCATGGATACCACCCAGCTCCAGCACCTGTCCGCGCTTCACCGGCACTGCCGCCCAGTAGGACACGGGCTGGCCGTCGAGGCGCGCGGTCATCGGGGCGCCGGTCAGCGCGATCACGGTGTCGGCGTTGAAGCGCAGGGTCGGGCCGTTGACGGTGAGCTCGAGACCGGCCGCGCCCTCCGGGTTGCCGAGGAGACGGTTGCCGAGCCGGAACGCGAGGCCGTCCATCGGTCCCGAGGGGGGCACGCCGATATCCCAGTAGCCGACACGGCCTGGCCAGTCCTGCAGCATCGTCTGCGTGCCGGCCTCGAGCACGTCGATGCCGTCGGCCCGGTACTCCATCCCGGCCAGCGTGCGCGTGGTCTGGTCGCCGCGCTGGAACACCGGGTGCTCCGCGACGTGGCGCAGGTAACGCAGATTGGTCTCGAGCCCCTGCAGGTCGGTCGCCGCCAGCGCCTCCTGGAGCCCCGCGCGGGCCGCGTCCCGGTCCTGCGCGTGCACGATGATCTTCGCGATCATCGGATCGTAGTACGGCGGAATCTCGCTGCCGCGTTCGACCCAGGTATCCACGCGCGCCTGCGCAGGGAAACGCACCTCGGTCAGCAGTCCGGCCGCGGGCTGGAAGTCCTTGCCGGGATCTTCCGCGTAAACCCGCGCCTGGATCGCGTGTCCGTGCGCCCGGCCGGGACGCAGCGTCTCGATTGGCGGAAGCTCGTTCGCCGCTGCGAGCACCATCCACTCGACCAGGTCGATGCCGGTGACCATCTCGGTCACGCCGTGCTCCACCTGCAGCCGCGTGTTCACTTCCAGGAAGTAATGCTCGCCCGTGTCGGCATCGTAGAGGTACTCCACGGTCCCGGCACTGCGGTAGCGCACTTCCCGGCCCAGGGCCTCGGCGTCCGCGAGCAGGCGGGCGCGCACCGTTCCCGGCAGGTTGGGCGCCGGCGCCTCCTCGACCACCTTCTGGTTGCGCCGCTGCAGGGAACAGTCGCGATCGCCGAGTGCGATCACCCCGCCCAGGCCGTCGCCGAAGATCTGCACCTCGACGTGGCGCGCCTGCTCGACGTATTTCTCGAGGAACACGCCGGTGTCCGCGAAGTTGTTCTTCGCGAGCCGCTGCACCGAGTCCCAGGCCTCCCGCAGGCCGGACTCGTCGTGACAGAGCTGCATGCCGATGCCGCCGCCCCCGGCGGTGCTCTTCAGCATCACCGGGAAACCGGTCCGGCGCGCCTCCGCCAGCGCCGCTTCCGGGCCCTCCAGCAGCCCGGTGCCCGGAAGCATCGGGAGCCCCGCCTCGCGGGCGAGCGCGCGGGCGCGATGCTTGAGTCCGAAGTCGCGGATCTGTTCCGCGGTGGGTCCGGCAAAGGCAATGCCTGCCGCCTCGCAGGCCTCCGCGAAGCCCGCGTTCTCGGACAGGAAGCCGTAGCCCGGGTGGATTGCTCCGGCGCCTGCATCGCGGGCCGCACGGAGAATGCGGTCGCCGTCGAGATAGGAATCTCCCGCCGATGGCGGGCCGATCAGCACCGCCTCGTCGGCCTCGCGCACGTGCAGCGAGTGGCGGTCGGCCTCGGAATACACCGCCACCGAGCCGACACCCATCCGCTTCAGCGTGCGGATGATCCGGCAGGCGATGGCCCCGCGATTCGCGATCAGTACCTTCTCGAACATCTCGGTTCCGCTCCCGGCGGGACCTCCGGCCCCAGGGTCCGCGGGCCGTCCCGCGGTGAACACGCACCACCGGGGCCGTCCCCGGTGTATCAAGCCTCTGCCCTCGCCCCCCGCCCCGGCCCCGGCCCCGAGGGGGCAGATTTATGAATCTGTCCCCGTTCTTTGCTACACGGGATCCCAGACGATCATCTCCACTGGCGTCGGGTTGTAGGCATTGCAGGGGTTGTTCAGCTGCGGGCAATTGGACACCAGCACCAGCACGTCCATCTCGGCGCACAGCTCCACGTACTTGCCGGCATCGGAGATGCCGTCCTCGAAGGTCAACCCGCCCTCCGGGGTCAGGGGCACGTTCATGAAGAAGTTGATGTTGCTGGCGAGATCACGCTTGCCGAGGCCATGGTCACTCTCGGCGAGCGCCCGCAGGAAGTTGTCGCGGCAGGAGTGCATCGGCTTCTTCTCGAGGCCGTAGCGCACCTGATTGGACTCCGCCGCGCAGGCGCCACCCAGGGTGTCGTGGCGGCCGCAGGTGTCGGCAGTGATGGTCAGCATCACATTGCCCGCGTTCGACATCAGCTGCGTGCCGGTAGTCAGATACACGTTACCCTGCGCCTGCACGGTGTCGATCGCGCTGTAGCGCTCCACGGTGGGGTGTTCCAGGCTGTAGAACAGCGTATCCACCGCCTGATTGCCCTCGAGATCGAGGATGCGCAGGGTCTGGCCCCTGCGCAATGCGTGCAGCCAGGGCTCGCCGGCCGGAACGACCTCCCGGTACACCGCGTCGGCCGGATCCAGCGGGCTCTCCACAAGATTGATTCCACTCATGTCCTCACCCCTGGCAGTTGTAGATCGCGGTGTTCGCAAAGGCGCGTGCGTTCTCCGGGCGCAGGTTCACGCAGCAGTCGTCTTCCAGCACCGGCGGCGACCGGTAGATGGCCAGGTCGACCGGGCCGGGCGCGTAGTCGGGCGCCGGGTCCATCGGGTGCGGCGCGGTGTTCAGCACCACCAGGGTGTCCATCTCCGCGCGCAGGTCAACATGATCACCCGGCCCGCTGTTCCCGGGATCGAAGTGCAGCACCCCGTCCGCGCCGGCGTAGACCTTGCTGAAGAGATTCAGGTTGGCGACCAGGTCCTGCCTGCCCAGCCCCCACTTGGCCAGTTCGACCAGGAACAGTTCGCGCCCGCTGCGATAGAAGTCGTTCCCGTACTCCTGATAGCGATGCTCGCCGTACTTGCGCGCGATGTCCGCGTCGCGGGTGATGCCGCCGATGGTGTCGTGCCAGCCGGCGGTGTCCTCGGCGATGGACAGCATCACCCGACCCATGTCCGAATACAGCATGTTGCCACGCGTCAGACGCGACGTATGCTGGCCCTTCAGCGTGTCGGCCATGTTGTAGCGCTCAAGCAGGTTCCGGGGGTTGTAAAGCAGCATCGACACGTTGGCCCCGCCGTCGCGGTCCACGAGCCGCAGCGTAAAACCTCGCCGGATCACCATCGACCAGTAGCGGCCACCGGGAACCGCATCCCGGTGCACCACCGTCCCCGGGGTCGCCTCCGGATTGCTCATCGTCAGTCCTCCTCAGTGTTCACGGAAGTAGTGGGGAATGGGGAGCGGGATTCGCCGGGGCGCGCCGCCTTGCGGTCCGGTTCGCCCGCCGCGTATCTCGTGGGAGCGGCTTCCAGCCGCGATATCTCCCACTCGGGACCGCATCGCGGCCGCGGGCCGCCGCGGTCCGTGGTGGGCACGCTTCGCTTTGCCCACCCTACCCACGGGAAACCACCTCGGCGGCCACCGGGAGTCCGGTCTGGTCCCGGATTTCCTCGAACAACTCCGGCTCGATCCGGCCCACGGGGATGTCGTAGGTGATGTTCGCCCCATAGGCGTTCGGGGCATGCGGATCGTGGCGGACCTTGTCGAAGACCAGCAGGCGCGTGCCCAGATAGAAGCCCTCCTTCAGGTCGTGGGTAACCATGAAGATGGTCAGCCGCCGGCGTCGCCACAGATCCAGAATCAGCGCATGCATATCCCCGCGGATGCCCGGGTCCAGCGCCCCGAAGGGCTCGTCCAGCAACAGAATCTTCGGATTCTTCATCAGCGCCTGCGCGATCGCGAGCCGCTGCTGCATGCCCCCGGAGAGCTCGTGCGGGTATTTCTTCAGCGCATGCGTAAGCCCGACCGCCTCCAGCATCTCGAGGGCCTTTGCGCGGGCCCTGCGACGGACCCCACCGAAGAGACGGCCGGTGAACCGGGCACGGCCGAACTCCTCGGCCACCAGCACGTTGTCCAGCGCATTCAGGTGCGGGAAGACAGAGTATTTCTGGAACACCACGCCGCGGTCGGGCCCCGGCTCGGCGGGCATCGGCGCACCCTCCAGCAGCAGCTCGCCGCGGCTCGGGGTTTCTTCGCCCAGCAGCATGCGCAGGAACGTGGTCTTGCCGCAGCCCGAGGCGCCGACAATGGTGATGAACTCGCCGGTCCGGACCTCCAGGTTCAAGCGCTCCAGCACCACGTCGCGCCCGTAGGTCTTCCAGACGTTCCTGAGGGTAACGATCATCTGCATGCCTGATGCTTCCAAGGGTCAGGGGACGCCCGGAACACGCCCTGCGCGGCCTCGGTTTCAGCCCGTGCCGTCATCGCCGCCGCCCTCCGTACCACGGGAACAGCCACCGGTTGGCGAGGCGCAGCAGCAGATCGAACAGGAAGGCGAGCAGCGTGATCCACACCACGTACGGCAGGATGGTGGCCATATCCATGAAACGGCGCACCAGAAAGATGCGGTACCCGAGGCCCTCCGTGGCGGCGATCGCCTCGGACGCGATCAGAAACAGCCAGGCTGCGCCGAGCGCCAGGCGGGTCGCGTCGAGCAGGCGCGGAAAGACCTGCGGCAGCACCACGCGCACCACCACCAGCCAGGTCGACGCGCCCAGTGTCTGCGCCTTGATCAGCTGCTCCGTCGGCAGCTCCTCGACCCGCTGCTGCACGTCGCGGATGATGAACGGAGCGATGCCGAACACGATCAGCACCACCTTGGCCAGTTCGCCGACCCCGAAGGTGATGAACAGGATCGGCAGCACCGCCAGGGGCGGGATCATCGCGACCGCGGTGATCAGCGGCGACAGCGCGCGGCCGGCATAGGGAATCAGGCCGGCCAGGATGCCGACCACGAGGCCCATCAGCATGCTGATGCCCACCCCGAGGGCAAGCCGGGTCAGGCTCGCCGCCGTGTCCACCCACAGCACCAGCTCCCCGGTCCGGCGGCTGGGCTCCGTCGCGAGCCGCCAGAAGGTCTCGAGCATCATGCCGAGAGACGGCAGCAGCGGATCGTCCGGGTTCTCCGCGAGCCGTGCCGCCGATGCCGCCACATAGGCCAGCAGCAGCAACGCGAACGGCAACAGCCCGAGCAGGTAGCCGATCGTGCGCGGCGGGTGCTGGTTGATCAGGCGTTTCACAATGGCGGTGCCGGTGGAGCGGGCGATGAACCTGCGTTACCGTGAGAATCCAGCCTCGCTTTTCTGGCATAGCGAGCCGCGGCACACATCAGATCTGGCGCAATGCCGTCAGAGCTCGCCGTCCGCGGCCATGCGCATGTACTCCGCGTTGAAGCGGAAGCGCACGTTGTCGGGGCTGCCCAGGATGGAGCCATCGCTGAACTCGATGCCGACGAAGTCCGGGCTGGGTGCGCGCTCGCCGAGCAGCCCGTGCTCGAAGGCGAACTGGCGCACCTTCTCCATCGTCTCCTCCGGCTCCGGGCCGGTGACAAAGTCCACTGCGTCCGCCGCGTCGTAGAACATGCGGGTGGAAGCGAGCTGCGCCTCGTAGCCGGCCAGGTCGGTGCCGCCGGCCTCGCCCATCGCCGCGCGGGCCGCCCGGCCCGCCTCGTCGTCGCCCCGCATCACGTCCATGATCTCGTACCAGGCGCCGGTCAGCGCCTTGCCGAGCTTCGGATTGGCCTCCAGCACCGCGGTGTTGACCACCATCAGGTCCATGACCTCGCCGGGGATCTGGCTGGAATCAAAGACCACGTGGGCGTCGTCGCGGGCACGGATCTCGCCCAGCTGCGGATTCCAGGTAACGACCGCATCCACGTCGCGGGACCCGAAGGTGCCGACGATGTCCGCGTCCGAGGTATTCACCACGCGCACGTCACGCTCGGTCATGCCAACGGAATCCAGCGCCCGGGCGAGCAGGTAGTGCGACACGGAGAGTTCGACCAGATGCACGTTCCTGCCCTCAACGTCCTCGAGCCGGTCGGTATCCTTCAGGATCAGCCCGTCGTTGCCGTCGGAAAAGTCGCCGACGATCAGTGCGGTGCTGTCCACGCCACCCGCCGCGGGAATGGTCAGGGCATCCATGTTGGTCACGCTCACGCCGTCGAAGGCACCGGCGGTGTACAGGTTGATCGACTCGATGTAGTCGTTGATCTGAACGATCTCGATGTCGATGTCGTACTTGTCCGCCCACTTGTCCACGATGCCCGAATCGGCGCCGAAGCCCCAGGGCATCCAGCCTACGTAGATGCTCCAGGCAATGCGGAAGCTGTCCTTCTGCTGGGCCTGAGCCGTGCCCGCGGCCGCCACGGCCGCGAGCAGCACGCCAAGCAGCACGAGGCGCAGAGGGAGGCGAAAGAAGACTCTCTGGAACGGGTTCATTGGAAATCCCCATTGTGGTTACCGGTTTCGAAACAGGGCACGGGAGAGCATCCGCAAACGCATGTCTCCCGGGCTTTTGTCCCGCCGTGTAACCCCAGCCGGTGAACCCGGGGAGGTCGGCCACTCTCGGACCAGACGCCCGCCTGTGCGGACCGGAACCCTAGTCGCCCATTGGTGCTGTCTTTTCGGATCCGGAGATTCGCGCCTCGCTGGAGCACGCACCCCCCTGCCTGCAGAAGCACAAGCAATTGCCTTGCCAGATCATCCCGCCACGGCAATTCAGAGGCTTGAGCAGCCCAAGCGGCGGGCACGCTGTCCGCAGGACACGCATGCGCACCATCGAAGTGCACGGCCTCGAACCATTGGAGTGCAGTGGCTGCACCGCCCGCGTGCGGGGTCCTGCGGCAACGAGGGCGCACTGGCCGGGCCGGTCGGCGGTCTCCCGCGAACCGTTCGCGCCATCGAGTGCGGGGCTTGCTTCCACCCGCTAGAACCCGCTTTCAAAGTGGCGGCAAGCCGCGCTTCACAGGGCGCTTGCGCCGGCTTCCTTCGGGGTGACGCGGATCGCGATGCTCGTTATCCGGAACTCGACAGCATCCAGTTCTTCAGGTCCGGAAAACGCCTTTGCTTCAGTTCGCGCCGGATCTGCGCGGGGGCGGGTGCGCGCGCCTCCAGGAGGGATTCCAGAAGCTCGAAGTCCCTGCGGTCCAGCGACTGGAATTCGACGCCGGAGCCAAACTCGTTTTCATGGACTACCCGCACGTCGATGGTGACGGAGAAGACGTCCTCCTCACCACCGAAGAGCGTGAGTACGCAACCGTGACCCACGCCCCCGAGGCGGACGCGGTCGAGGAATGCACCACAAAGCCCGATGTCCTGCGTCTCGGTGTCGTGCTGGCACCCGTCATCGAGACAGAGCTGGCCGGACAGCCTCACCGGGAGGCGCGTGTTCTGCCGCTTTTCCATGAATGAAATACCGCCATCCTGTGTTGATCCCGTCCATGGAAACCGGTTCATCCATGAGGCACTCTGGCAAATCCCTTGGCCGCCTAACAGCAAGACTAGCCTCAAGTCGCTGAGATTTCCATCGGAACCGCAACGGGATGAGGTGCGGCTACGCAACGATCATGGCCACGGATGGCATCCCGGAGCACGCGGATCCGGCGCGGCCATCAGCGTAATCCGGCTACAGATCCAGGCGCCCCTGCCCCGCCGCCAGACGCCGCTTCAGTCTCCTGCGGCGGTGACGTGCCTCCGGACCCTGGTCCAGGAGCCGGGCGTAATCCAGGGCACGGGTCCAGTCACGGCGCACGTGCTCGTGGTACTTCGCCAGGCGCTCGGCGGCCTCGCGGCTGCCAGCGGCGGCGAGCCGCTCCCAGATCGCCGCCGCCTCGGCCACTCTCCCGGCTCCGCGCAGCGTCCGCGCCAGCTCGAGGGCTCCCCGGGTGTCCAGCCGTTCCCGCGCCGCCTCGAGCACGGAGAGTGCATGGCCGCGCTCTCCGCAACGCGCCCAGATTGCGGCCGCAGCGCACGCATCGGCGCCGCAGGACGTCGGCTCATGCAGCGATCGGGCCAGGGCGGGGCCAAGCGCCAGCAGGCTCAGCACGTCAAGGGCGTTATGGCGCAGCACCCCCGCGAGCTCATCGGAAGGCGCACCGGCGAGGTAGTCGCGCCAGGCGCGGGGCGCCTCCGAGCCGGGCAGGTCGTCCTCGCGCACCAGCCCCAGCAGCCGCCGCTCCGAGGTGGCCAGCCGGCAGTCCGGCCAGGCCCTGCGGAACAGGCGGCGGGTCGGATGCAGAAGATCGAGGTGAGGAGGCTCCGGCAAGGCCGGACCACGCTGGAGCCGTCGGCGATCGCGCAGCAGCGGCAGATCGAAGGTCTTCCCGTTGTAGCTGACCATCAGGTCGGCAGCGGCCAGGCTCGAGGCCAGCGCCTCGAGCATTGCCGCCTCCCCCGCGAACGCGGTCAGCACCCACTGGCGGAGCCGCACGCCGTCCGGCTCCGCCGCGGCGATCCCGATCATGAAGGCCGCGGTGCCGGTACCGCCCGCGAGCCCGGTGGTTTCGGTGTCGATGGCGAGGACCCTCATCCCCGGCCCTTCCCCCGCTTGCGGGGGAGGGGTTGGGGAGGGGGCTGCCAGGGGCCAAAGCGGTTCCAGCGCGTCGGCGAGACGCCGGCGCCCGTGGCGCGTATCCAGGGGCAGCACGGTCTCGACCAGGACCACGTGCTCCGCGACCACCTCCCCTCCCAGCCGTTCCGCAAGCCCGGCGGCCGAGGGAGCCGTGGCTCCGCATCGTCGACCGGAAGCCGGGCTTGCAACCCGCCCGGGGGCGCCCGAATCGACGGAAGCACAGCCCGCAGGGGCCTCGGACGCACGGCCGCCGAGGCGCCGCAGCCGCGAACGCAGGTCCTCTCTGCAGCCCGGTGTCCCAGGTACATCCGCCACGCCAGGCGCTGCCAAAAGGGACGGGGCGCCACCGGCACCGGCGTCCGGCGAATCGGAGTTCACGCCGGCCTGGCGGCGCAGCGCGTCAAGCCGGTGCTTCAGGGCCATCGCTGTGGAACTGGGCGAGCACCGTCAGTGCCGCCGCCTTCGGCGAGAAGCCGCGCACCTCGTCGGAGGCGAGGATCGGTCCGATGCAGGCGGGGCAGCCGTGGCGACAGCCGCAGTCGCGGATCAGTTGCACCGCGCCGTCGACAACCCGGACGCGCTGGTCGTACAGCGGAGCGGCCAGGCCCACGCCGCCGGGGTAGTTGTCGTACAGGAAGACCGCGGGGCGAAAGCGGGTCTCGCGCTCGGGGTCCTGTTCGCCGCCATCCAGGCTGCGCATCTGCCCGCGCCCGTCTGTACCGACGGTCGCGAACCAGCGGGCGTCGCCGTCGCCCACCGCGCGGCCGATGTCCTGCGGCTCGGACATCGCGATCAGCGCGGCCACGTGGTGCATCGCGTAGGCGGCACCGAGGAAACCGTCCAGGGCCTGCTGGCGGTTCGGGAAGCACTCCGCAAGGACCTCCGGCGCGACCTGCCACCAGGCGGCCGTGGTGTGCATCTCCTGATCCGGCAGGTCGATGTTGCCGTAGCCGATGTTCTCGTGACTGTAGTAGCGGATCTTCTTGTAGCCGGGGATGCGCCGGACCAGGTGCACCTCGCCGTGCGCGGTCTCGGTGCCTCCCTCCCGGCGGTGCTCGAAACGGTCGAGGATCTTCAGGCGGGTGTAGTCGATCGCGTCGGTGTAGTAGTCGACCTCGGTCCGGGTCACGAAGGCCTTGCGCCCGGTCCAGTCCAGCCGCTCCACCTGCCAGGTCTGCGCCTGCACCATGTAGATCGCGCCCTCGTACAGCGTCTCGGCGGCGCTGGAGTAGTCGACCTCGGCGATGATGTCCTTGCGTCCCCCGGTGGTGTCCACTACCACGAAGTTGCCCTCGGCCACCGAGCGCAGGCTGACGCTCTGGGCCGGGTAGCTGTCCTCGGTCCAGTGCCAGGTGTCGGCCTCCCGGTGCAGTACGCCGTGTTCCTCGAGGTAGCCGAGCAGCTCCTCGAGGTTCTCCTTCCCGAAGTGGTCGCCCCTGCGGAACGGCAGCTCGAAGGCCGCGCAGCGCACGTGGTCGAGCAGGATCAGCAGCTGGTCCGGATCGATGCGCGCGTGCTCCGGCGAACTCCCGAGGAAGAAGTCCGGGTTGCGGATGATGTACTGGTCCAGCGGCTGGCTGGTCGCGACCAGCACGCCCAATGACGGGCGCTGGCGGCGTCCCGCCCGGCCGAGGCGTTGCCAGGTCGCGGCGATCGTGCCCGGATAGCCGTTGAGCACGCAGACATCCAGGCTGCCGATGTCCACGCCCAGCTCCAGCGCCGAGGTCGCGATCACGCAGTCGACGTTGCCGGCGCGCAGGGCCCTCTCGGTCTCGCGCCGCTGGCCGGGCAGGTAGCCCCCGCGGTAGGCGGCCACACGCGCGGGCCTGCGCGGATCGGCGTCGAAGACATCCTTCAGGTACTTGGTCAGCACCTCGACCATCAGCCGCGACTGCGCGAACACGATGGTCTTCAGGCCGCTCTTCACCGCCATCCGGGCGATGCGTGTCGCCTGCGAACGGGCCGATGCGCGGATGCCGAGATCGGCGTTCACCACCGGCGGGTTCCACAGCAGCAGGTGGCGCGCGCCGGCGGGTGCGCCGCTCTCGGTGATGGCGGTCACGCCTTCTCCGATCAGGCCCTGCGCCAGCTCCGCCGGGTTCGCGATGGTTGCGGAGCTGAGGACGAAGACCGGGTCCGAGCCGTAGAACCGGCAGACGCGGCGCAGGCGACGCAGCACGTTCGCGACGTGCGAGCCGAACACGCCGCGGTAGCTGTGCATCTCGTCGATCACCACGTAGCGCAGGTTCTCGAAGAACTGCGCCCACTTGGTGTGATGCGGCAGCACGCCCTGGTGCAGCATGTCCGGGTTCGAGACCACGATGTCGCCCTTGGTGCGGACCGCCTTGCGCGCGTCGCCGGGCGTGTCGCCGTCGAAGGTGAAGGCCCGGATCCCGAGGCCACCGGCCTCGTTCAGCTCCATCAATTCCGCGACCTGGTCCTGGGACAGGGCCTTGGTCGGGAACAGGTACAGGGCCTTCGCACGATCCTTCAGTGCCGCCTGGAGCACCGGCAGGTTGTAGCAGAGCGTCTTGCCCGAGGCGGTGGGCGTGACCACCACCGTGTGCCGGCCGGCGGTCACCGCGTCCCAGGCCTCGCGCTGATGACTGTAGAGCTGCGCGACGCCGCGCGCGCGGAGCGCGGTGGCGAGACGCGGATCGAGTTCCTCCGGCAGCGGCAGCAGCCGGGCGGGCCGCTCCGGCAGCACCGCGGTCCCGGTGATCCGCCCCGCATAGCGCTTGCCCAGGCGCCGGACGAGCCGCTGGACCGGATCGTCGATCCCGGTCTCCGCCATCTCCGCCTGCCAACCCCCATGCGCCATCCACCCATGATGCACCGGAAAGCCTCCGTCGCAAACATGGA